>NZ_AUTO01000234.1:0-1465 GCF_000498055.1 Pseudoalteromonas sp. TB51 | reverse complement strand
GGCTTCCGCCCCAGTCATTGCGCACTGCATGTAAATCAGAGTGGCATACGCCACAATATAAAATTTCAATTTCTACATCGTTATCGCGTAAATCGCGGCGCTCAAAAGTATATTCACCTAGTTGCGCACCTTCGCTTTTTGCTGCATATCCTACTGTTTTCATAACAACTCCATAGTCTGTAAAAATTTAAGTCGTCTACCTTTTCGCTTATTTAAGTGCTTTATTTTAAAACCAATCCCATAAGGGCTGCCTCTAAAAATAATACCGGTATGCACTTTGATGTGGTTTACACTAACGCCGGCGCAGTGAATGCACCCTGACCAAAAAAGCCCAACAAGGTTGGGCTTTTTAAACTCAAATGTTGGTTACTTATCCAGTAACGTATTTATCTCATCAATGAGTGAATGTATACGTTCAGCATTTTTTCCTAAATCACTTCGCCCCACGCGTGACTTACTGCGTATATCGACAAAGCGCTGGCTGCCTTCATCATTGATACGCACAACTACATCGTCTTTAAAACCAAACCATGTGGTGGTATCCGTTGCTTCTACTAGGCCCGTAGCCGCATTAACATTAATAAGCTCAAACCCTAAATTTTTAACCGCTTGCTCGGTAGCAGCCAATATGTCTGTTTTTGATTGTGCATAATTTAGTGTTTTTAGCTCAGGGTAAGCTTTGCGTTGCTGCGTGGCTGTTTCTTCTCCTGCGTATTCAGCTGGGTTTTTAGCATCCGCTCGCAGCGGTACAATTGCCACAAATTTTGGCGGGTTAATTAAATCGGTCGAAATATCATGGATCGCGGGTAGGCTTTTAGCCTTGCTCATCATGCTCAGTGGCATTGCAATCGCGATGGCTGCAAACACCAACGCCATTAAAGTGCTGCCCATGCTAAGCGTTTTACGCATAAAAATAACCTGTATAACAAGCAGCACTAATGCAGCGCCACCCACATACACACCAAATCTAAACCCTGCAAACGCAGTACTTAGTTCAACAACCCCATACTTATATAAAGGCCCTGGCAGTAAAACGAGTAAAAAAGCGATTAAACTTACTAAGCTCACTAAAATTTTCATTATTATGATTCCTTTATCATGTGTGATCTTTAATTTTAAGTATTTGAAACCAGTACATTATACTGCCAAGCACTGGGTTTAGATTACAATTAACAGCTCACGCCACTGTATAGTGATACTTAAGTGCTTTAAATAATAAGCTTTGTCCAAAAACCTTAAAATAAGCTAATTAAAACAACTAAATAACGCATTTTTATTATCAAGCAGCGGCGCTTTAACCTTAAACTAACGTACCTAGGCTGGCGTGTCAGTATCATTACACAAAAAAGTCTAAGGTAGCGCTGTTAAAGTTACTTAAATTAGGAAAAATATCAACCAGCTCCGAAACAGGCACGCCAAACCACTGCGCTAACGTTGCAAAGTATTGCTCGTTAGCCACTTGCGG
>NZ_AUTO01000233.1:4945-6095 GCF_000498055.1 Pseudoalteromonas sp. TB51 | reverse complement strand
CCGCCCGCCTCCGGTATCGTATTCACCCTCTAATTGCTGAGTAAGTAACTGGCCATAAATAGAACGGCCTTTTACCGCGCCGCCCATTACTATTTGATTACCCGCCCAGCCATGGTCTGTGCCATCGCCGTTTGAGGTGAGCGTGCGGCCAAAGTCCGACATAGTAAAGGTGGTGACTTTATCATTCATGTTTAGCTCTTTCATGGCACTGTTAAACTCGCTGAGCCCTTGAGCTAGCGTATTTAATAACGCAGGGTGCGCAGTAAGCTGATCATCGTGGGTGTCAAATCCCCCCATAGAGACAAAAAATACTTGGCGCTGTGTACTTAACGACGACTGCACACTAATAGCTTTGGCCACCGCGGCTAATTGCTCACTCAAGCTAGTATCGCTAAAGGTGGTAGTAAGCGCTGGGGCTTGTTCAAGCGCACTGTTCATCGTTTGCGTGTTGGTAATTGCGCTATTTAAGCCATTCGCATATTCACGCCCTAGTACATGGCTTGCATTGCCTAGCAAGCGGTTCATTATGTTAGTAACGTGCTCAGTGCGGGGCTGATAACCACCAAAGGCGTTAATTGTGCTTATGCCACTTTTGTTAAGCGCAAAGGCACTGGTATTTGTGCCTGTTTGCCATAAATTAGTGCCATCGAGAGAGATATTTGCCGCAAACTGATCCTCTACAGCTAATCGCTCTAGCATACGTGCGCCCCACCCACTGTTTAAAGAGGCTTTTTCTCGGCCGTACATCCATGACGCTTGCTGATCGTTATGCGAAAATAAATGCTTAGGTAAAGGCACCGCGTTATTTTTGTAATCTGTTAATGTGGTGGGGGTAAGTAAAGTGCCTACGCCACCAACAAAGGCTAAATCATCCGACTCAAACACGCTCTGTAAAGGCGCAAGTGAGGGATGAATACCCACGCCACCTGCAAACTGCTGAGAAACACTTAACGCTAGCGGATTGTCTACTGCGAGGTTTTGCCGGCTTTGCTCGTATAAACTACGCTGCTCTCCCTCAAGGGGTAGCAACATATTCAGTGAGTCGTTTCCGCCGTATAAAAATACACACACTAGGGCTTTATAATCACCGAGTTCTATTGCATTAGTTGCCCCCGTTAACGCTTGTAGCTGCAAGCTAGTTAAAGCGGCT
>NZ_AUTO01000233.1:0-4935 GCF_000498055.1 Pseudoalteromonas sp. TB51 | reverse complement strand
CTGCCGATACCCCGCCTTTTAAACATAATGACAAAAAGTCTCTTCTATTTAGGCTCATTATGCGCTCCTAATACTGCACGTTAAATTCAGGTGAAATAGCAATCATGTATAACAAGTACGAAACCCTCACGCGGTACTGGTCCTCATCATAATAGGCATCTAAATCAAGTAAAGCTTGTGTAGTGTCAGCGCTCATATTGCCGGCAAAATACAGGGTATTATATTGCTCTAACAATGCGCTAATGCCATTTTGCGCCAAGTAATCCATATCGCTTTGAACATAAACATAAATTCCTGCAGGGTTTAACTCGGTATGCGCTTCGGCTGTACTCCAAACCAAACTTGCAAATAAGGCATTCATTGTGCCTATTAAAGTCGCATCGTTGGCTATTTGTAATTCAGGCGCTACCAAACCTTGGGTGCGTAACGCCGCACTTTGGTAATCGGGTCTAAAAAAGTTAAATACAGAGCCCGACTGCATGGGGCCTTGCCCATAGCTATCGACTAAGTTCCACGTTTTATAATAACCTTGCTGTGACTTCGCATTAAGGTTTCGCCAAAACTGCACAGTTTTTAAAAGTGGTTCTTTAATTTTACCTTGATAGCTAAGTACACTGCCAAAATGGCGTGCTTCGTCATCTAAATAAATAGCTTTAACAACTGCGGCTAAATCGCCTCGCACACCACTTCCATTATCGTTAAATACACGTGCAACGCGCTCTACATATTGCGCAGTAGGGTTTGAGGTAATTAACCGCTGAATAAGCTGCTTAGAAATAAACGGTGCAACGTTGTCGTGATTAAATAAATTATCGAGGGCTATTTTTAGCGACTCCTCTGGGCCATAACCAGGCGGTATAACCTCATTATTTAATAGAACTTTTTCTTTATCCGAATGGTATTCGCTGTAAGCTTGCATAGGGTTTATATAATCACGGCTTTTGCGTTTAAAGGTTTCGCTGCCGGCAAATGTCCAGCCTGTAAATACACGCGCAAACCCCTGTATTTGAGCCTGTCCGTAAGTTGCTATGCTATTACCGTCTGCATCTAGTTTAGCGGTGCCATCAAGGTTTAACTCATCTAGGCCAATGGTAAATAATTGCATAACCTCACGGGCGTAATTTTCATCTGGGCGAATATTAAGTGCTTCATCGGCTTTTTCGTTCCCTAAATGGCTTAGGTACGTGCCCATAATTGGCGAAAGCGTTACCTCTTCGAGTAACTCTCTAAAATTGCCAAACGCATGTTTAAGTAATAAATCGTAGTAAGTGACCATGCCCTCTGGTTGTGCACGCAAATCGCTATTTTCATCCGATACAACCAATATTTCACTCAGTGCAAATGCAACGCGTTGGCGTAGTTGATCGTCACTTTGTAGCACCGCTTTCCACCATGCATCTATTCGGCTTATATATTTAAAGTCTTCGTCATCTTCAAGTTTTACCAAGTAGTTGCGGTGGTAGCTAACTGGCAGTGCTATTTGGTCATCGAGCCATTGTTGCTCACTTAAACCTTGAGCACTGTTTATTTCAGCAAGCGTTGGGCCCATGCTAGCTTGGTGTAATAACCTAGCGGCGCTGTGTATGTCCATGCTGTTTTTGGCTACAAATGTAACGGTTTGCGTGTTTGTTGCCTCTTCATTATCGGTGGCTGTTACTCTAAATGAATACGTTATAGGCTCATAACTTTGCGCAGCGGGTATATTAAGGCGGGTACTTAACGCATCTAATGGTTCATTCAATAACGTGGTGCCCGCAGTTTGTTGCCAAACCACACTGCTTATTGTGCCGTCTACATCGCTTGCTGTTGCAATTAGCTCAATGGTTTGGCCTTTAGTTAATTCGCTGGGTATGTCGGCAATCGATAAGGTAGGAATTTTATTTGAATTAACGGTGGGCGTGTCATCGCCGCCTGAGCCACCACAGGCGCTTAGCAATAAAGCACAACTTGCTAATAAAACTGATTTGTAATGCATGTTAAATCATCATCGTAAATTAAAGAAGGTACGCGTGTATGTACCGAGTTTGATACGATTATTGAAACACAAAATTTACAATTTAACCTTTTATTTTTTGTAACCGAGCGCTATTTAGCTGTTTTGTCGTTAATATTAACCTCAATAATGGGCTTTTTTTTATTAAAAACATTCACCTTATTAGCGGCTTTAGCCACACGTTGCCAAGGCGTTTGTAGGTTCTCGTAAATTGGCCGCCAATACGCATCCATTACACTGTTGTGCCCGCGGTCGTTATTGCCAACCCCCACGGTAATTTTACCTACTTGATGCGCTTTTATCAGCGTGCCACAGGCTCTATCCCAAATGGCTAACGCTGAGCCTAGGTTACGGTCAAAATGTTTTGGGTTATCGCTGTGATGAATTTGGTGCTGAGCTGGGCTAATTAACCAATTTTCTATTTTTTTACCAAAGCTCCACCACACATGTGAGTGGCGTAAATTAGCGCCTAAAGCATTAAAGGCAAATACAAATACATTAGCCCCCAAAATATCTAACATTGATAAATTTCGGCCAAAGCAATACACACAAACGCCCACTACAAAACCTTGGGCTAACGCCATTCGACAGGCATATAAATAGCTTTCAAACGGGTGGCTGCGATAAATGGTCATTGGGGTGAGCACTAACGCACTATGATGTACCTTATGAAAATGCCACAAAAACGGCACTTTATGCAGTGCTAAATGTAATAAAAACCGTGTTAAATCATCAAATATAAACAATAAAACGGTAAAAATAACTAACACCACAGTACTTGGCAGCTGCCATACTGCGCGCTCACCAAAAAGCCATTGCAGGGCATCACTTACGCCAATAGCAACAGGCACCATAGTTAACACTATAGGCACCCACAGCGCGGCTTTAAGTAAGCGGTTTATAATTAATAATTGGTAGTCGAGCTTGGCACTTTTACTCAGCCAAATACGCTTACTAAATAAATAGCGCCCCAGCCCACGCCACGTGCGCTTTTTTTGCTGCGCACGGCCCGAGAAATACAGCAACATTGCAATCACTAACGCCGCAATGCTATAGCCAATAAAAATACGTTTATTGGCATCAAACAAATAATTTGGCGTTTGAAGAAGCGTTTGCCATATAGTCTCGAGCATAACTTACCTCTTAAAATTGATATTTGTAGCCCACGGCTACGCTACGCGGTTTACCCGGGCGCGCGCCATATGGGCGACGACTAACAATGTTATCTTTGTCAAACAGATTATCTACCTTAGCGTAAATATGCCCATATTGATCAAGCTCGTAGCGCGCAGCAATATCTAGTACTGTTGTAGCGGGTACATCGACNCCTGCCAACGGTAATGAAAAATCATTCCCTGTGGTGTTGCCAAGCTCGCCAGCGGTATAAGCTACGCCAGCGGCCTCTGGCATTTCTGAGGTGTATTTTATTAATACATCAACCGACCAATCGTTATGTGCAAGACCTAAGCTCAGCGCAGCTTGATGGTTAGGCAAGTACGGTAAATGATCGCCCGGGCGAATATGCCCCCACTGCGTAAATTCGCTAAATAGCTCTTCTTTAAACTCACTTTGCGTGTAGGTATAAGTTAAGCGTACCGGCACATCAATGTGCTTATTTAATGCGTAAGTGTGTGCAAATTGAGACTCAACGCCCCATACATCCACTTCCCCACCACTAAACTCGCGGTCAATTTCGTTTTCGATTCCACAGTTTGACTGGCCACAGCTTTCTACTAAGTTTGAATAATCATTAAAAAAGCTCACTACTTCCACTTGGCTGTTACCGTTGTTGTAACGGCCACCAAATTCATAGTTTACGCTTTTTTCAAACTCTTCATCTCCTTCACGTACAGGGCTAGATGGGCTTGAGGGCACAAACCCTTGGTGTACACCAAAAAGTAACCCTGCATTGGCCGATAATTGGTAAAAGCCACTTAACCCAGGTAACCAAATACGGCTCGATTTATCTTGCCAATCGTTTGCTTGTCCAGGGGCGTCATTTTGATACGACATATCCATTAACTCGCCGCGCACGCCCAAACCAAGAGTTAGCTTATCGAAAGTTACTTTGTCTTCAATATATAACGACCACGCATCGGTAGATTCGGTATTTTGTGTGGTAAATACACTCGCGGTGTCTGTACGGGTGTTAACCGCGTTAACCATGGCGTATGTGTCTTCAAAATGATCGCGCTCTATTTCATCTTGATGAAAACGCACCCCAAATGAGAGTGAATGTTCAAGCCCAAACGCAGCGACTTGCCAATCACCATCAAACTGTATGCCTTGTGAGAAAAAGGCTCTGTCGTTCGTTCCCATGGTTAAAAACACATTGCTTTCACCACTTTGAACCGAATCGGCTTGGCCACTAATAACGCTGTATTCACGCTCAAAGCGTGTTGGGTCTGCCAAAATATCCGACAAACTACCACTGCTGTTAGTAACCGCGTTGAGTTTAAGCCACGCACGTTCAAAATCGTTGCGATAGGCGCGGGTTGTAAGGGCAAAATTGTCGCTGCTAAGCTGGTGGGTAAACATCACTTGCGTGTGCTTAGTGTCCATATTTGCAGGGCCACTGGCGGCATAACGGCGATACGGTGTTTGCTGGTAATCTTCTTCGGTTAACCCAAGGTAGGTTTCGTTAGAAAGCTCATCTGAATAGGCCAGCTTTAACTCAAAGCGTTGCTTAAACTGCTCGCTATTAAGTGTGTAATCTAATTTAACTAATAAATCGTCTTTTTCAAAGCCAGTATCTTGTCCGCCATCAAGCTCTTTAAAACCGTCACTTTCTAGGTGAACGCCTTCAACTAAAAAGCCAAACTGCCCTTGGCGATTACCATAATACGCGTGCGCTTTTTTATAGCCATCAGATCCTGCTGAAATATCAAGCATACCGCTGGCATCATCAGGTACTTGGCGCGACACTAAATTAAGCGTACCCG
>NZ_AUTO01000232.1:0-25731 GCF_000498055.1 Pseudoalteromonas sp. TB51 | reverse complement strand
CTTGGTGCGAAAGCGCCAGGTCTTTTTTATGCACTTGATTTGGTGTTTTCATATCCAAACTTAAGTGCGGTCGCATTTCATTGTATATAAATATCGATTCTTCAACGAGCTGTTTTAACTCTGCCATATTGCGACATTTATACAGTAAAAACTCTTGCTTTAATATCCCGTTAATACGCTCTGCTAATGCGTTTTGATAACAGTCATACCCATCGGTCATCGATGGTCTAATGCCCTCTTTTAATAGCGCATTTTGATATACTTCAGAGCAATATTGTAAACCTCTATCTGAATGATGAATGGCATCACGTTTATATACGCGTTGCTTAATTGTCATTTCTAATGCTCTGACTACATCGGTTGCTTTCATTTCATCACTCAGCTCATAACCCATTATTTTTCGACTGTAAGCATCAGTGACTAACGATAGGTAATGCACGCCTTGCGCTGACTTTACGTATGTAATGTCACTAACGAAGACTTCCTCGGCCGCAGTAGGCATGTATTCCTTTAGTAAATTGGGATGCTTGCGCATCCAATGGTTACTGTTTGTTGTTTTAGTGTAATTTTTCTTTGGTTTTACAAGAAAGTCATGCTCTCTCAAATAATCAAAAAAACAATCACGACCTAGTTTAATGCCACGCTCTTGCAGGTCTGGCTTTATCATCAGATAAAGTTTCTTCCCACCAATACGAGGCATGAATTGCCGCCAGTACATCACTAATTCTTTGACTGGCTCCAATTCTTTATTCCGAGCATCTATTCTGCGCATAGCTTGATAGTAACCTTGTCGCGTTACGCCATATGCACGGCATAACGGAGTAAGCTTTATTTGATGGTTTTCTTTTGCGCGCGTGATAGCTCGGATATGTACTTTTTTCGCAAGCCCGCTCCATATTCTTCATCCATAATATTAATCATTTCATCTTTGATTAAATCCTTTAGGCGTAACTCTTCTATCTCGCGCTCTAAACGTTTAATTTTTTGTGCTGGGGTTTCTTTCGATTTAGGCATGTTGGCTATATAAGTTGGTTTAGACCAATCTAATTTACCATGTTTTCGCAGCCATACCAGAACGGTACTGCGGCCTTGAATACCGTAATGACTTTGCGCTTGTTTATAGGTGAAGTCGCCTTTTTCTACTTGCTCAACAATAGATAATTTAAAGCCTAATGTATAATCTCGCTGAGTACGCTTAACGTCTTTAATTTTAGTGGTTTTCATAAAATAAGTCCTAAATGTGTAAACACATTTCAGGACAAGACATTTTAGGAATAAAAAAGGCCTATTATAAAAATAGGCCTTTTTAAATTAATCACCCTAGTTATCAGGGGTTTAATTAAATTATTTAGATGTCATGAAATCAATAGCTGCGCTAATCTCATCATCAGAACAATCCATACATGTTCCTTTTGGCGGCATCGCATTAAAACCGTTGATAGCGTGATCAAGCAATACATCTTTACCTTTAGCGATACGCGGTGCCCAGTCATCAGCTGATTTAGGTGCACCTAGTGCGCCAGTACCGTGACAGGCAAAACATGCGCCTTGGTACACTTGCTCACCAGAGCGAGGGCCAGTAGGAGCTGCGGCTGCAGCAGCTTTCTCGCCTTCAAGATAAACAGCGCCAACTGGTGCTAAACGTTTTTTAATCGCATCTTCAGTCATAGAGTTATCATATGGCTGTGCGTATGCGGTGGTTGCTAGCACTAATAATGCTGCAGCTGATAGTTTTTTCATTTTGCCTTGCTCACTTCGATTTGAACGTGATCAATCACGATTATAGATGACGGAAATTAAACCGATTATACCTTTGTGTAACAATTTATAAAACGCCCACTGGTGTTTTTATCAATAAAACTGACTAATTTTTGCGTTAACGCAATAAAATTGCATGTTTCAGTTAACAAACATTTATAATCGGTGGCTTAGTAAATCACTATTTAAGCTAATGCTAGTACGTTTTTAACCAGTTTTTCGATCCCCGCATCGGCATCTAAAATAGACTGCGCCAGCATATAAGCAGGGGTGGTAACGAGTTTATTGTCCTCATCAATCACAATATCATCAACCGCACAGGCTGCGTGTGTAGAGCCTAGCTGGGTTAAAGCGCTTGCGGTCTGTTCATCATTACCTATGGTTAAAGTAGCATTGGGATATATAAACGGAATTAAAGCCGGCGCAATACACATGTAGCCAGCGGCTTTTTGTGCATTAGCAAATTGTTTACAGGCCTCTAATACTAGGTCGTTTATCTGCGCATCAGCGCCTTTAACGGCAAAATCACATAAGTTTTTAGCGGCGCCAAATCCCCCTGGTACTATTAACGCATCAAATTCAGATGCCTTTAATTCGCTTAATGATTTTATATCACCACGGGCAATGCGTGCTGCCTCAGTGAGTACATTACGGTTGCTTGGCATTTCTTCACCGGTGAGGTGATTAATAGTGTGAAGTTGTTCTATATCAGGAGCAAAACATTGATATGCAGCACCGTTTTTAGCTATGTGCAGCAGTGTTAATACTGCTTCGTTTATTTCACTGCCATCGTACACACCACAGCCGGCTAATATTACAGCTATCTTTTTCATGCTTTTGTGCTCCTCAAGTATTTTAAATAAGTCGTTTGGATGAAGTTTAACACGGGCCAAAACACACACTAAAATAATTTTTTAGTTTAAAAAGTATTCGCAGTGCAAGTTGTATTGCGGTTTATGCCATTTTTGCCAGTGCGCTCGTAAAAAAAATTATAAAGGATCGCTATGATCTTTGATCCATTATGCTAGAATACTCCTCCGGTTATTTAAATGGATACAAATAACTAAAGTGACTAACAGCGGATGTATCAGTTAGAAAACCTTTTTCCACATTGGTTTTAAAATAATAAAAAAAGAACCTCGTATTATCTTTTTTAAACAAAACAAGCAGTTATTTATTTTTCTAAGCATTTTATTATGCATTGGAGGAATAGCGCGTGGCTGTTATCTACAAAGTTATCCACAGGTTGCTCCGCAATAATTATGGCTACTAAGCGTAATTCACTGTCGTTTTATTCACAACCTTATGGCATGCTTGTAATAATATTACTTTTTTGTATTTAGGATCCAAATTCACCATGGCTCAGATCCCCGAAAACCCGCTAATTTTAGTTGATGGCTCTTCATATTTATTTCGTGCTTATCATTCTCCACCGCATTTAACCAACTCTAAAGGTGAAGCAACTGGCGCTATTTATGGCGTGGTAAACATGCTTAAAAGTTTGATCAAACAATATGATCCGAGCCACATGGTGGTGGTGTTTGATGCCAAAGGCAAAACGTTCAGAAACGACATGTATAGCGAGTATAAAGCTAACCGTCCGCCTATGCCTGACGATTTACGAACGCAAATAGCGCCACTGCACAGTATTATTAAAGCGATGGGCTTTCCGCTAATTAGTATTGAAGGGGTTGAAGCCGACGATGTTATTGGGACGTTTTCGCGAATAGCAACTGAGCAAAAGCGCCATGTATTGGTTTCTACCGGCGATAAAGATATGGCTCAGCTTGTTAATGAGCATGTTACGCTAATAAATACCATGACCGACAGCATTTCAGATCCTCAAACCGTTGTTGAAAAATTTGGTGTGGGTCCTGAGCTAATCATCGACTATTTAGCGCTAATGGGTGATAAGGTTGACAATATCCCTGGTGTTGAAGGCTGTGGACCTAAAACAGCTGTTAAATGGCTACAAAAATATGGATCGCTTCAAGGTGTAATTGATAATGCCGGCGATATTAAAGGCAAGATTGGTGAGAAGCTTGCAAACGCCCTTGATCATTTACCACTTAGTTATGAGCTTGCCACCATTAAATGTGATGTTGAGGTAGAGTCAGACCTAGATACCTTTAAAGTACAAGAGCCAAATAAAGATGAGCTTATTGCACTGTATGGTGAGTGTGAGTTCCGCCGCTGGTTAGCTGAGCTGCTTGATAACCCTAAAGATGCAGAAAAAGCGCTCCCTACTGAGGCAAATGAACTGCCAAAAGTAGAAGATGCTCATTACGAAACTATCTTAACCGAATCACAATTTGATACGCTTATTGAGCAGCTAAATAGCGCTGAGTTATTTGCCTTCGATACCGAAACAACCAGCCTTGATTACATGCAAGCGCAGTTAGTAGGTATGAGCTTTGCTGTTAAAGCAGGCGAAGCTGCTTACTTACCAATTGCACACGACTATCCGGGTGCACCAGAGCAATTAAGCCTTGAATATGTAATGCAAAAGCTTGGACCAATTCTCGCCGATGCTAACAAAGCTAAAGTAGGGCAAAACCTAAAATACGACAAGAGCGTACTGGCTAATGCAGGCTATGAGCTCAATGGCATTAAGTTTGATACTATGCTTGAGTCGTACGTATTTAATAGCGTGGGCACTCGCCATGACATGGATTCATTAGCGCTTAAATACTTAGGCCATAAAAACATTAGTTTTGAAGATATAGCCGGCAAAGGGAAAAAGCAGCTTACCTTTAATCAAATTGAGCTTGAGCAAGCTGCGCCTTATGCAGCAGAAGATGCCGATATTACACTGCGTTTACACCAAGTACTTTGGCCAAAATTAGAAGCTGATGAGAAGTTAAAGTCAGTATTTGAAACAATAGAAATGCCATTAGTGAATGTTATTTCTGATATTGAACGCACCGGAGTAGCAATTGATAGCAACATGCTGGCGGCACACAGCCAGCGTTTAGGCGAGCGTTTACTTGAACTTGAAAAAGAAGCGTTTGAGATAGCTGGCGAACCATTCAACCTAAGCTCGCCAAAGCAGCTGCAAGTACTTTTATTTGAAAAACTTGAGCTGCCAGTCATTAAAAAAACACCTAAAGGTGCACCTTCAACGGCTGAAGAAGTACTACAAGAACTTGCCCATGACTACCCACTACCTAAGGTGATTATTGAGCACCGTGGTTTATCTAAGCTTAAATCAACCTACACTGATAAATTACCATTGATGGTTAATGAGAAAACACAGCGCGTGCATACTTCTTATCATCAAGCTGTTACGGCCACAGGGCGTTTGAGTTCTACCGATCCTAACTTACAAAATATCCCTATTCGTTCTGAAGAAGGACGTCGTATACGTGAGGCATTTGTAGCGGCACAAGGCTATAAAATTGTGGCTGCCGATTACAGTCAAATTGAGCTGCGTATTATGGCGCATTTATCGCAAGACAAAGGGCTACTAAATGCCTTTGCTAATGGGTTAGATGTGCACAGTGCAACCGCTGCTGAGGTATTTGGGGTTGAGCTAGAGGATGTAACCACAGATATGCGCCGTAAAGCTAAAGCAGTAAACTTTGGGTTAATTTACGGCATGTCAGCCTTTGGTTTAGCGCGTCAGCTTGATGTACCACGCCACGAAGCGCAGCACTACATAGATAAATACTTTGAGCGCTTCCCTGGGGTACTTGAGTACATGGAAACAACCCGCGAAAAAGCGGCCGAGAACGGGTACGTAGAAACTATTTTTGGGCGTCGTTTACACTTACCCGAAATTAATGCACGTAATGGAGCTCGCCGTAAAGGCGCCGAACGCGCAGCAATCAATGCACCAATGCAAGGCACAGCCGCTGATATTATTAAAAAAGCAATGTTGAGCGTGCATAGCTGGGTTAATCAACAAGCTCCCAATACCATTAAGTTACTTATGCAAGTACACGATGAATTGGTGTTTGAGATTAAAACTGATTGTGCGCAAGCATACACAAAGCAAATTTGTGAGCTAATGTCGCAAGCGGCTAGCTTAGATGTCCCTTTAATTGTAGAAGCTGACGAAGGTGAAAACTGGGAGCAAGCCCACTAACCTAAAACATGCTTATATTTTAAAAGCGCTGCAAGGCGCTTTTTTATTGCCTCTAAATAACTCACTCAATTAAGCGAATCGATATAAGTATTTCTACGCGTAAACAAAGTTTAGTTAAAAGTAGGTTAATTTAAGCAACTATTTGTATTAAATAGTTATATGTTCGTCAATTCGAACTATTTTGGCGGAATATCATTGTATTTTTATGCGCGCTTTTGCTAAAGTGCGCGCGTCCTCATCCTGTAGGACATCCTGTTGATGATGCATCTGAAAAGGTGCAACAAATTGATAGCTTCTCCCCAGTTTGCTATATCGGCCTGCTTGTTTTAAGCAGGCTGCTTTTTCTTCCTCATTAGATTGCACTTTAAAGCTAAATAGCACCTCAAAGCGCTTTTTTACTATTCACACTTAATGCTCATTTATGTTTATTATTTTTTGTGCCATACCTTGCGCGCCCTCAAACGGGTATATGTATAAAGCAGTTATAAAGCAAACGTAGGAAAGTAAAGCTATCTCACGCAATGATTAGCGTGGATGTTGCGCTACGCCCCTAAAAAGCATCAGTTATAGGCTGTTATATCGTTATTAATTTTTTAATAACTGTACAGGCTAAGTAATTTAGCGCCGTCTTTAATTTGAGGTGGTTTGCCCCTATTTCAGGTGATAGTATCGAAAGCGCTATTATTCTCATTTTATTTTAGGAGTGCGTTATGTTTAAAACGTTAGCCATTATCGGTTTATCGTTATCAAGTGTTGCTTTGTCTAATGCCGCTCATGCAGATTGGCAGCTAGTCAATGACAAGAGCCAATTAAGTTTTGTTTCTATCAAAAAAGACTCGATTGCTGAGGCACATCATTTTACTAACCTAGAAGGAACACTTTCAGACAGTGGTGCTTTTAGTGTAAATATAGACTTAACCTCTGCAGAAACACTGATCCCTATTCGCAATGAACGTTTAACTCAATTTGTATTTGAAGCGACTAAATTTCCTCATGCAGTTTTAACTGCGGATTTAAAAAAGCAATTAAGTAATATTAAAAAACCGGGCCAGCATGTATTAAAAGAGGTTGATGCGCAGCTTGATTTTCATGGTAATAAAAAGCCATTAAAAATAAATGTACTTGTTAGCAGTGCCGAAAATGGCGATTTAAGCGTGTCGTCGTTTACGCCTGTGATTGTAAATAGCCAAGATTTTGGTGTGACTGAAGGCGTTAAAAAGCTACAGCAATTAGCTGGTTTACCTGGAGTTGCTACAGCCGTACCAGTTACTTTTGCGCTAACACTTAAAAAACAGTGATCTCGTTAACAGCGCTTAGTAAGCAATTAAGCGAGCCTAGCAAACCGTTTGATAGTTGGCAGCCTGCCCAGTGTGGTGAGCTGCCGATTATGATTAACGAGCAAGGGCAGTGGTTTTACGATGGCAGCGAAATTACTCGCCCCGCGATGGTAAAACTGTTTGTCAGTGTTTTATGCAAAGAAGGTGAGCAGTTTTATTTAAAAACACCCATCGAAAAAATAGCGATAGAGGTGCAAGATGCGCCTTTCGTTATCGTAAGCTGGCGTATTGAGAGCACAGCGCAAGGGCAGGTTATGTGTTGTGTAGATAATTTAGCACGGCAATGGTTAATCAGTGCTGAGCAGCCTCTTTATATAAAAAACTATAAAAATGCAGCGGTGCCTTATTTGCAATTACCTTATGGGTGTAGCGCGCGGGTATCACGGAGTGTGTTTTATCAGTGGGCTGAAATAGCCGACGCTGATGAGCGCGGCTATTTTATAAAATCAGCAGGGGGAAAATTTTATCTTTCGTAGGTGCTTATTTTTAAGCGTCTGAGCTGTCTTCATCGCCTTGCGGTGGTGCAACAGCCACAATTGGCCCTAAATACCACTCATCTAGCTTTTTAGCGACTTCTGGTAAACCTGTTCCCTTAAGTGATGAAAAAGCGTGTACAGTGATGTCACCGTCTAGTTCACTTAATTCGCGGCGTACTTGCAGTACTTGTGCTTTACGCGCACCTTGCTTGAGCTTATCGGCTTTAGTTAAAAGCGCCAATACTGGGATTTCGCTGCCAATAGCCCAGTTAATTAGATCTTTGTCTAAATCTTTTAATGGGTGGCGAATATCCATTAATATAACAATACCTTTTAAACTTTGACGTTTTTGTAGGTACTCACCTAGTGACTTTTGCCACTTCTTTTTCATTTCAATAGGTACTTTAGCAAAACCATAACCGGGTAAGTCGATTAAGCGCATATCGTCTACTTCACCTAATTCAAAGGTGTTGATTAACTGCGTACGACCTGGCGTTTTACTGGTACGAGCAAGCTTTTGATCTGTCAGTGCATTAAGAGCACTTGACTTACCTGCATTAGAGCGACCTGCAAACGCGACTTCAATTCCCGTATCAGCAGGTAATTTAGTGATGTCTGGCGCGCTTGTTACAAAAGACGCAGTATTATATTTGATACGAGATTTGAGCACAGGCTCTCCTAAAAACGTAAAAGTTAATCTTATTGAGCTAAATTCACTCAGGGCGCGTATTTTATACTATAAAGGATGTATTAAAAAGCGTATTTAAACACCTAAAAACTCTATAAATGGCACTATTAAAGCTGCTTAAAGGTTAATCTAGGTCAAAACCCTATAAATTATAAGCTTAATATGAGTAGAAAACGTGCCAGAGAATTTTTTATCGTGTAGAATACATGAATTACAACATCCATATTGTAGATGATACAGGGTCGGAAACAGAGAATTCACCATGAAAAAAATAGCACTATCTTTAACAATATTGCTTGGTGCGTTGTCAGCAAGCAACGCAACAGCATTTGATGGCGATGTAAACGCAGGTAAAGAAAAATCAGCAACGTGTGCGGCTTGTCACGGCCCAGACGGTAATGCACCGGTTAATATTTACCCTAAACTTGCAGGCCAGCACCCAGATTACATCCTTAAACAACTTAAGGATTTAAAATTAGGTATGACTTCAGGCGGTAAAGAAGGCCGTATGGATCCTGTAATGAGCGCGATGGCTATGCCACTTAGCGAACAAGACATGAAAGACCTATCTGCTTATTTTTCTTCATTGAACATGACTGAAGGCGCCACCCCTAAAGACGTGGTTGAAGTTGGTCAAATGCTTTACAAAGCAGGCGATGCTGAACGTGGTATTCCGGCTTGTGCGGCGTGTCATGGTCCGCGAGGCAATGGTTCGTCTCTTGCTAAGTTTCCTAAAATTTCTTTTCAGCACCCAGAGTACATTAAAGCTCAGCTAGAGAAGTTTCGTGATGGAACCCGTAAAAACGACCATAACGGTATGATGCAAGATATAGCGAAAAAGCTAACTGATAAAGATATTGAAGTACTATCTCAATACTTAGGTGGCTTACACTAAAGTCGTATTTATCTAGTATAAGCTAGTGTAATACTATGTAATATGATTAAAAAGCAGCTTGCGCTGCTTTTTTTGTGTCCACATTTTAACGATATCACCCTTTAGTTTGTGAGACATTTGCCATGCTCTTTTGTAAGAAATAACTTATTTTAAAAATATTTCTACAGTTAAATTTATGTTTATTATAAATTTTTTGTTTTTTATATGTGCTCTATGTAAGAAAAATTATATAAACCAGTTGTAACAAAAATATTAACGGGTAAATTAACCACTGTCGCAAAACAACAATAACAACATGGATTATGCTAAAGGAAAATGGCGCGACACGACTGAATAGCACATTGAAGGTGCTACAAAAGGAAATAACAAGAAAGCGTCAGGATGACCGTAAATAATAAAATCTCAAGGAAGTTTAATAATAAAAACAAAATGGAATGTAACAAGGAAGGTTAAAATAATAACAATACGGACTGATAATAATAAAAATAATAAAGACTAAAAAAAGTCGAAGGGAGAAGTGTCCAGATAATGGCGCTCAGATTAGTAGGCGGTAGAGATGTTTTCTCTACCGCCTTTTTATTTGTCCTGTTACAATACCCACCGTTTAGCAATAAGCTAATGCGCTAATTCAACGAGCAACCCAAGCTTTAATGCGCAAATCGAATTCTTCTGGCTAGGCCAGCACTGCGATGCTCATGTTATGTGCCTCGCTCAAAACCTCTTAAGTGAGATGATCAAGATATGAGTAGAAAGAAAAAATCACGCAAAATTCCTTCAAACGGCCCTGTTCGTTTAAGCCAAGATAAGCTTAAAGAAATGCGTGCGTTAAAAGAGCAACGAGTTAAAAAACCAAAGGGTGCTAAGCCTGGTTCTCGTAATGCACCTGAGCTATTAGATAGCGATACTAAAAAAGCAAACTCAGCGCCAAAAGATAAGCGCGTCGGCAGTAAAAAAGCCGTGCCTTTAGTGGCTANGCTAGTGCACCACAGCCGCAAGTAGAAATGAAGCGTAACTTAAAGCCAACAGTTGAGCTTAAAAAGGTTACAGAGCCAGAGCTTACGCCAGAGCAAGAGTTAGAAGCGCTTGAAAACGATGAGCGTTTACTTAAGCTCGTTGAGCGCCATGAGCAAGGTGAAATGCTGACGGGTAAAGATGCGAAGTACTTTAATAGCCGTATTGCTCGCCACCAAGTACTTTGTAAGTTACTAGGTATCGAAGATGAAGACGAAGACGAGTTTGAAGATGATTTTGAAGATAACTTCGAAAGCGACGGTAACTCAGATTTCGATAAGTACCTTTCAGATGATTTAGCCAATGAGTGGCTAGATGATGATGACGACAAATAGTAAGGGCGCTTAATGAGTACCGCAGTGATTGTAGCCTTGTTTGTAGGTGCTGTTATTATTGCTGGCTTAGCATTTTATGCAGGTCAGTTACTCTATAAGCTTAACGCGCAAAAAAAGTTAATTGCGCAAAAGCAAGCAGAGCAACAGCAAAAGCTTAAGCAGTCGCGCTTAAAGCGTAACGCTAAACTTGCAGATAGCATTCATCTTATTGCTCGTGCAATGGCTGAAGAGCAATGTGAGTACTCTGAAGGCTGTTTACGGATTTGGGTTTTAATGTCTCAGTACGCTTTTGAAGATGAGCGAGATTTAACGCTAGCGTACCCAGGCATTTATAAAATGTATAACGTTGTGAAAGAAATGCCGACCCACGATGCACGCAAAAAATACTCTAAAAAAGAGATTTTTAAGCAAGATACAGCACGTTGGCGAGCTGAAGAAAACTTTAGTGATGAGATTAAAGCCGATTGCGACAAAATCATTGTTGAGTTTAAAGCTGCGCCGGGCAGCGAAAACATCGTGTTTAATTAAACCCTATAGAAAATACAAAAAGCAGACTCAGGTCTGCTTTTTTTATGCCTGCTTATCGACACGTTTTTACCACCTCAAACGTGATAAGCGAATTGGTATAGCACTAATTAAATCACACGTGAGAAACGGGTTTTACTTATTTGCTTTTGTAAGTGAGCATCAAAGCACATACATATAATACGAATAAATAGATTTCCGCGAGGCGTGACGCGTATTACCTTATCGTTTATATGCACCATGTCATCGTCTATTAAAGGCTTTAGCGCTAACAGCGCATCCGCAAAATACTCATTAAAATGTATAGAATGCTTTTTCGAAAATGCGTGTGTGTCTAATTCAAACTGGCAAATAAGTGATTTAATAGCCTCCGCGCGTATTACATCATCGTGCGTTAAATGCATTCCTTTATGTATAGCACTGCCGGCTTGCGTTTCAATTGCGTGATAATAATGCTTAAGCACTTTTTGGTTTTGTAAAATGGCCGTGCCAATTTGCGAAATAGACGAGACCCCTAAACCTAATAAGTCGCAATTACCGTGAGTAGTATAGCCCTGAAAGTTGCGATGTAACTGCCCTTTATTTTGCGCGACTGCAAGTTCGTTGTCGGCTTTTGCAAAATGATCCATACCAATAAACTGATAGCCTGCAAAGGTCATTTGCGCCAAGGTGTTTTTAAACATGGTTAGCTTGTCGTGGGCACTGGGTAAGTCAGCCTCTTTTATTTTACGTTGCGCTGCAAAGCGCTCTGGTAAATGCGCGTAATTAAATACAGAGACTCTGTCTGGGCTTAAGGCAATTAATTGCGCTATTGTTTTTTCAAAGCTTTGGGGTGTTTGTTTAGGCAGGCCATAAATCATATCTGCATTTATAGACTTAAAGCCAAGCTCGCGGGCTTGGGTTATCAGTGTTTTAACGGTATCTACTTGCTGTGTGCGGTTAACCGCTTGTTGTACTTCATCGTTAAAATCTTGAATACCAAAGGATACGCGGTTAAAGCCTAAAACCCGTAAGTGTATAAGCATATCTTTAGCAAGGGAGCGTGGGTCTATTTCAATGCCTCGCTCAGTGTTGCGGGTAAAGTGAAAGTGCTGCTCTAATAAGTTAATTAAGCGCGTCATTTGCTTTACAGTTAAAAAGGTTGGCGTACCACCCCCTAAATGCAATTGCTCCACTGTGTAGTGTTTAAATAAAGGGGCATGTGCTGCTATTTCTTTTGTTAAATAATCTAAATATACATCGGCTTTAGACTGATGACGTGTGATCACCTTGTTACATCCGCAGTAATAGCAAAGCTCACTGCAAAATGGGATATGAATATACAAAGAAAGTGAGCGACTAGATGATGATTTTATAGCGCTAACAAGGTCTTGTTGCTGATACCCCTCGCTTAAAGATAAAGCGGTAGGGTAGGAGGTATAGCGGGGCCCTGACACGTTATACTTATTTATAAGAGTTTGATCCCATTTTGGAAGCTTTATCATCACGCGCACCTTATGTATTAATGAGGTGTTGAGTATAAAAAGCTTTTAAGGGAGGGGTTTTGATCTACAACAAAAAAGGTGCCTAAGCACCTTTTTAAAAGAGTATTTTTTGTTAATACGTTATGTTGTGGGCATCTTTTAAGTATTGAAACAATTCTTTATAGCCCTTGCCTGGCTTTTCAGCTTTAACTTCTTTAGCGGCGTTACGTACCAATTGGCGCATTTTTTGGCGCTCAAGGGTTGGGTATTGCTCAATAGTTTCGTTAATTAAATCATCGCCTTGCTCAATTAAGTCGGTACGTAATTGCTCAATTTTTTTAATTAAAACCTCAGCTTGGTTATTTTTATTAAGCATTACGTCAATAATGGCTTTAATTTCTTCAACGTTTTCTACTGTGCGTAGCGTTTTAGCAATGTAATTTAAGTGGCGGCGGTACGCATCGCTTTTATTACTGATTTTATCAGCAACTACCATGGCTGCTTTCAAATCGTCATTGAGTGGTAAGCGTTCGCGTTGCTTTTTCCCCATTTTAGCAATTTCAGAACCTAACTGATGAAACTCTTGCGCGTCGCGCTTTAGTTCGCTTTTTGATACGTAAATAATTTCTTCTTCAATTTCAGCAGGCTTGCCTTTTTTCTTCGCCATGGGGTGCTCTTAAGTAAAAATAACTTTTGCCATTATACGCGATTCTTTTAGTGATTAATATTAGCTGATGTGGTGCAGTGAGTGTGTTAGCATTTAAAGATAAGAAATGCGTGCAATATTGCCTTAAGGCTCAGGACTTAATTTATGAAAAGCCAACAACACGATCCAATTTATTCTCAAATCTCTCAAGTAAAAGATGCCGTAGCTGAAGTGCTCGAGCATGCTAAAAAATTGGGTGCCACTGCCGCAGAAGCTGCTATGTCTAGTACATCGGGTTTATCGGTAAGCACACGCATGGGTGAAGTAGAAACCATAGAGTTTAACCAAGATGGTGGTTTAGGTATCAGTGTTTATGTAGGGAATAATAAAGGCTCAGCGTCTACTGCTGATCTAAACCCAAAAACACTGCGCACGGTAGTAGAAAAAGCCATTGATATTGCCAAATTTACCTCAGACGACCCTTTTAATGGTATTGCCGATAAAGAATTACTCGAGTTTGCCCCTAAGGACCTTGATTTATATCACCCGTGGGATGTAAGCCCTGAGCAAGGTATTGAGCTATGTCACGCTGCAGAGCAAGCCGCTTTAAATGCTGATGAGCGTATTGTTAATTCAGATGGTGCAAGTTTTTCATCGCACCAAGGCTTACGTGTGTATGGTAATAGCCATGGTTTAATTGCTGGTTTTCCACGTACGCGCCACAGCATTAGCACGATGGTAATAGGCAAAGAAGGCGAGCACATGCAGCGCGACTCTGCTTATACTGTTGCTCGCGATCAGGGCGGACTTAACGACGCTGCTGCGGTAGGCCTAGAAGCCGCCACCGAAACTCTGGCTAAACTAAATAGCCAAAAGCTGGGTACTATGAAAGTCCCTGTTATTTTTAGAGCCGATATTGCCAACTCATTGTTTGGCCATTTAGTGTCGGCAATTGGCGGCGGGGCGCTTTATCGTAAATCGAGCTTTTTACTCGACAGCCTAGGCACTCAAGTATTTAGTAAGAGCGTTAATATTGCTGAGCGTCCTCATATATTAAAAGGATTAGCGTCGTCGCCTTTTGATAGCGAAGGGGTAAAAACGATTGACCGTGAAATTATTCAAGGCGGTGAGCTGCAAACGTACTTATTAGCAAGTTATGCAGCGCGTAAACTAAATATGGCTCCAACAGGCCATGCAGGCGGTATTCATAACTGGTTAGTTGAGCAAACGCACAACGATTTATCGGCTTTATTAAAAACCATGGGAACAGGCTTATTAGTTACCGAGCTGATGGGGCAAGGCGTAAACACCGTTACGGGTGACTACTCGCGTGGAGCAGCTGGTTTTTGGGTAGAAAACGGTGAAATTCAGTACCCTGTTAGTGAAATTACCATTGCCGGAAATTTAAAAGACATGTTTAAAGGTATTTCGGCCATAGGGGGCGATATTGAGCGCAGAGGCGGCATTCAAACCGGCTCAGTACTTATAGAGCAAATGCAAATAGCAGGCGCTTAATAGCAATTAGCAATAATACTTAATTAAGCGAATTGGTATAATATAAAAGCACATATTAAAGCCGAGCATTTAAACGCTTGGCTTAAACGTGCTTTATTTAAATTTTTGAGGTGTTGAATGGCTAAAGATAGGTACGCACCAAAACCCCTGACTGACATTATGGCAGGCCTTAATAATCGCTTATCGGCCTATGCAGGTAAAAGCCAAGCGCTTGATAAGCAACAGGTGTTGCTCAAAGAGTTTTTAGGCCCAAAGCTTGCTGAAAAATGCCGTGTGAGTAATTACCGCGATGGCACGTTGATGATTGAAGCTGTATCGGCGGCAATTGCCCTTAAACTTAATTATTTAAAAATGGATATGCAGTCGCATTTTAGAGCGGCAGGCATGGCAGAGCTCGGACAAATTAAAATTGTTGCAAACCCTCAAGCAACAGCACGCTTAAGCCCAACAATAGATAAACCCGGCCCCGCAGGTAAAACACCTGGCAATTCAAGAAAAATGAGCCAGCAAACTTCAGATTACCTTAATGCCATTGCCGCATCAGCGCCACCTTCGCTGAAAGAAAAGCTAGAGCGCCTTGCTCGCCATGGTAAAAAATAACTCCCAAAAGTGCGATTATGGTTGTTGGTAGGGCTATTTTGTTACCTCGTCTCATAGAAAATACTTTGTTACATATTCTATTTTATTGTTTCTTTAATGGGGTTTATCATACAAATTCGGCGTGTTGTTTTAACCGCCTAAATATTAATTTCATTAAGTGAAAGCATCGCAGGGCGCTTTTATTTTTTCTCTGGCATGCAATAGTTTAATGAAATAGATATTTTATTCTTTACTAACAAACGGAATAATTATGAAAAAAGTAACTATTACCGCTGCAAGTATCGCACTTGCACTGGGCCTAGTAGGTTGCGGTGAAAAACAACAAGAAACGCAAGTGGCCGACACCGCTGCCGTTACAGCACCGGCAGAAAAAACGCTTGAGCTAGGTGTAAACCTTGCCAATATGGATGAGTCGGTTCGTGCACAAGATGACTTTTATTACCATGTGAATGGACAGTGGCTTGCTAAAACAGAGATCCCTGGCGATAAGTCGAACTACGGCTCGTTTACACAGTTATACGACGAGTCGCAAAAAGCGATGAAAACAGCGCTTGAAAGTGCCGCTAATAATAGCAGTGCTAAAAAAGGCAGCGATGAGTACAAAATTGGCGCTTTTTACAAAAGCTACATGGATAAAGACACACGTGATGAGTTAGGTATTACACCTTTACAACCTTCACTTAATACCATTGATAGCCTAGATTCAAAAGCTGATCTTGCTCCTTTAATGGCTAAAATTCAGCATCAAGGTGCGAGCTTACCATTTGGCTGGTTTGTAAATAACGACGCTAAAAATTCAAGTGAATACGCGCTGTACTTATCGCAATCTGGACTTGGCTTACCTGATCGTGACTATTACTTAAAAGATGATGAAAAATTTACTAAAATTCGCGCATCTTACGAGCAATACATAACCGATATTTTAGCTAAATCAGGCGTTGAAAATGCCGCTGATGCCGCGAAAAACGTTATCGCATTTGAAAGCGCTTTAGCTGAGGCGCAATGGAGTAGAGTACAAAGCCGTGATGCAACTAAGTCATACAATAAAATGACTGTAGCTGAGGCAAATAAGCTAACAGGCGACTTTGATTTAGCAGCATTTTTCAATAGTGCTGGGGTAGATACCTCAGACATTATTGTACGTCAGCCAAGCTACTTAGAAGGGTTTGCTGATGTGTACAAAGAAACAGATTTAGCAACGTGGAAAAACTACTTAAAGTTTCATTTTGTAAGTGGTTACGCGCAGTTACTGAGCACTGACTTGGTTGATCTTAAATTTGATTTTTACAGCACCACATTACGCGGCGTAAAAGAGCAAGCGCCACTTTGGAAAAAAGCGGTTGATGCATCTAACAGCGTACTTGGCGAAATTTTAGGTAAAGTATACGTAAAAGATAACTTCCCGCCTGAAGCAAAAGCACGTATGGAAGAGCTGGTAGATAACGTTATTAAAGGTTACGGCGTTGCTATTGAAAACCTGGAGTGGATGAGCCCTGAAACCAAGCTTGCAGCCCAAGAAAAGCTAAACAAATTTACCCCAAAAATTGGCTACCCAGATAAGTGGAAAGACTACTCACAGCTGAGCATTAACCCTGATGAATTAGTGGGTAACTACATACGTTACAGCCAGTGGGCTTATAGCGACATGATTGCAAAATTAGGCAAGCCAGTGGACCGCTCTGAGTGGCATATGACGCCACAAACAGTGAATGCTTACTACAATCCAGTAAATAACGAAATTGTATTCCCAGCTGCTATTTTACAGCCACCGTTCTTTAATTTAGAAGCCGATGACGCTGTAAACTACGGTGCAATTGGCGCAGTAATTGGCCATGAGCTTGGCCATGGTTTTGACGACCAAGGTGCTAAATACGATGGTGACGGTAACTTACGTAACTGGTGGAGTGAGTCTGATCTTAAACAGTTTGAAGAGCGTACCGGTGCGTTAGTAGCGCAATACAACGAATATAAACCGTTTGAAGATGCGGGTGTTAACGGCGAGCTTACCCTTGGCGAAAACATTGGCGACCTAGGTGGTTTAACGGTGGCTTATAAGGCGTATCAATTATCGTTAGGTGAGAACAAAGCGCCTGTTATTGATGGCTACACCGGCGATCAGCGCTTCTTTATGGGTTGGTCACAAATTTGGCGTCGTAAGTACCGCGATGAAGAGCTACGTAACCGCTTAATGACAGACCCGCATTCACCAAGTCACTACCGTGTTATCGGTATCTTGTCGAACATGCCTGAGTTTTACCAAGCGTTTGACGTAAAAGAAGGCGACAAAATGTATATCAAACCAGAAGACCGCGTAAAAATTTGGTAATTGATAGCCTGTTAGTTAACTTGAATCTGGTTAAGAGATAAATTAGCCAGCATTCAGGTTGATAAATAAAAGCCAGTAAGTGTTTAGCTTGCTGGCTTTTTTATATTTAAATACTGAGTACTAATACCAATGCGCAATAATACTTAATTTAGGGCTACTGCATGAGTGTTTTATGCATCCAGATTTGATTTCTTAAAATATTTTTATACAAAGCCAGCTGGTTTTGCGCACGTTCTAAATTATGTTCTGCATGGGTGGTTTTAAAGTACACGTCGTTATTTAAGTAATCAGTTAAAAACCGCACACTGAGCATTAGCGGCATAACTTTAGCGCCAAGTAGCAAACTTGCTTGCTCTTTGTTGCTAATAGCCGATTTAAGGGGGGCAAGGTAGCCTTTAACAAGCGCAGTAAATACCTCTTTGCGAATAACCACTTTATCAAGATTAATCGAATCTTCTGGCTCAGCGCAGCAAAATGTGCGCACCATGTCTCCAAAGTCATACAATAAAAAGCCTGCCATACACGTATCTAAATCGATAACTGCTTTAGCTTTATATGTATTGCTGCAATACAGCATATTATTTATTTTAGTGTCGTTGTGGCACACCCGGGTGGGCAAATCGGCTGTTACGTCAGCGAGCTCTTTTACTAAATGCTGTTGTGAAATGCAGTAATCAATGTCGTTTTTACACTGCTGTAGACGCTCTTTAGTGGCGCTGCTAATAGCTGTATTGAGCTGCTCAAAGCGCATAGCTAAGTTATGGAAGTCAGTAATAACAGGGTAGAGGCTTGATGCGTTAAAATCGAGCAAGGCACGTGTAAAGGTGCCAAATGCAAATGCGGCTTGCTGTGCGTGATGGGGCTCTGTAACCACATTTTCGCTAACACTTTGGCTAATAAAATTAAGCACGCGGTAGTACGCGTTGTTAATTGTAATAAGGTATTCACCTTGGCAAGTACTTATATGCTTAACAATGTCGAGCGGGTAAGTATTTGCTTGTTGTTTAGCGCTTAGGTGCTGCTCAATTAACTGTGCGTTATTAACCAGTTGTGCTGGTTTTTTAAATACATGGGTATTGAGCTTTTGAACAACAAATTGCTGCGCAGCATTAGATAACAGCCACGTGGTGTTTATATGTCCGCTGCCTAAAGAGCTTACCTGAGTAAGCTCAGGGTTTAGCGCTAATAGCTCACTTAATTTATTTTGTATTGCTGTATTCATGTACTTTAGGCGTATCGCGCTTGTATTTTTTCGATAATCTCAGCGTTAGCAGCAGGGAACTCATAGTTACTAAGCTGATTAATAGCGACCCATTCACTTGGTTGCCCTTCGGCGCCATGTGCTTCACCGCTAAAGTTACTCACAACGTGAATATCAAGTTTTACACATTTATCGCCATAGTCATGTTCAATCACCATCAGTTGGCTAGAGCTGTGAATGGTAATGCCAACTTCTTCACTTAGCTCACGTTTAAGTGCAGCAAATACGCTCTCGCCAGCTTCTACTTTCCCGCCTGGAAATTCCCATAAGCCACCTTGATGTTGCTCATCAGCGCGCTTGCAGATAAAGATGGCGTTATTTTTTTTTATTACGCCTACCGCTACATTTACAATTTTTGTTGTCATGTTTTTTCTCCATAAAAAAAGCGACGCTAGCGTCGCTTTTTAATTACATACAATGCGTCGTTACTTTAATTTACCACAACATTGCTTAAACTTTTGTCCTGAGCCACACGGACACGGATCGTTACGGCCAACTTTAGGCGCTGTTCTTGCCATTACAGTTGCGCTTTGAGGTGCTTCACCGCCTACATGTTCAGCTTCTTCGTGTTGGTACTCGCGAGGGGCATTTTCACTTTTACGGTGTTGCTCTTCTACTTTTTCAACATCTTCTTCGGCACGAACTTGTACTTTACTTAAAATGCCCACTACATCAACTTTTAAGTTTTCAAGCATTTCGGTGAATAGCTCAAACGACTCGCGCTTGTATTCTTGCTTAGGATTCTTTTGTGCATAGCCACGTAAGTGAATACCTTGGCGTAAATGATCCATTGCAGCAAGGTGATCTTTCCAGTGCTGATCAAGACTTTGAAGCATAATCGCTTTTTCAAACTGACGTAGTACAGAGTCGCCAACTTGCTCTTCTTTTTGCTTGTAAGCTTGCTCAACCGCTTGCTCAATACGCTCACGAAGTTTTTCTTCGTATAGTTTATTGTCATCAGCTAACCACTGCGTGATAGGCAGCTCAATCAGGAAGTCTTGTTTTAAGCGCTCTTCAAGGCCTGGGATATCCCACATTTCAGCAAGGCTTTGTGGTGCAATGTATTGATCAATAACACCTGCAAGTACATCACCACGGATTGCTGTAATGGTTTCTGAAATATCGCCTTCTTCAAGCAGCTCGTTACGTTGAGAGTAAACAACACGACGTTGATCGTTTGCTACATCATCGTATTCAAGCAATTGTTTACGTACATCAAAGTTACGTGCTTCTACTTTACGCTGAGCGTTTTCAATTGCACGGTTAACCCAAGGGTGCTCAATGGCTTCGCCGCGTTGCATGCCTAGTTTACGCATCATGTTAGTCATGCGCTCGCCGGCAAATATACGCATTAGCGCATCATCCATCGATAAGTAAAAACGGCTAGAGCCGGCATCACCTTGACGACCAGCACGGCCACGTAATTGGTTATCTATACGGCGCGATTCATGACGCTCAGTACCAATAATGTGTAAACCGCCAGCGTCAATTACTGCATCGTGGCGAATTTTCCACGCCGCTTTAATTTCAGCAATTTGCTCATCTGTTGGGTTTTCTAGTTTTTCAACTTCGCTGTTCCAGTTACCACCAAGCACAATATCGGTACCACGACCGGCCATGTTGGTTGCAATTGTTACAGTACCTGGTAAACCAGCATCCGATACGATGTCAGCTTCTTGCGCGTGGAATTTAGCATTAAGTACGTTGTGCTTAATTTTTTCTTTGCGTAAAAACTGCGATAAATACTCAGAGCTTTCAATCGAAATAGTACCTACAAGCACAGGCTGTCCGCGCTCTTGGCAATCTTTAATATCGGCTAAAATAGCTTCGTATTTTTCTTCTTGAGTTAGGTAAACTAAATCGGCGCGATCATCACGGATCATCGGCTTATTAGTTGGCATAACAACCGTGTCTAGGCCGTAAATAGATTGAAACTCAAATGCCTCAGTATCGGCTGNCCTGTCATACCGGCTAAAGTTTCGTATAAACGGAAGTAGTTTTGGAAAGTGATTGAAGCCAGTGTTTGGTTTTCGTTTTGAATTTTTACACCTTCTTTAGCTTCAACAGCTTGGTGTAAACCTTCAGACCAACGACGACCTTCCATTGAGCGCCCTGTGTGCTCATCGATAATGATAACTTCGTTTTCTTTAACAACGTAATCAACATCTTTTTGATAAAGCTTGTGGGCACGAAGTGCGGCATACACGTGGCTCAGTAAGGTAATGCTACCGGCTGAGTAAAGCGAGTCGCCTTCTTCAATTAAGCCACGTTCAGTAAGTAGGTCTTCTACTTTAATTTGACCGCGCTCAGTTAAATGAACTTGCTTAGACTTTTCATCGATTGTGTAATCGCCATCGCCTTCAATGCCTTCTTCGTCTTCTTTTTCTTGAAGTTCTAAAAGCGGCACAATTTTATTGATTTCGATGTATAGCTCAGAGCTATCTTCAGCTGGGCCTGAGATAATAAGTGGTGTACGCGCTTCATCAATTAAGATTGAATCCACTTCATCCACTACCGCATAAAACAGTGGGCGTTGTACACGCTCATCAATGCTAAATGCCATGTTGTCACGTAGGTAGTCAAAACCAAACTCGTTATTAGTACCGTATGTAATATCGGCACTGTAAGCTTGTTTTTTCTGTTGTGGCATCATGCCTGGTACGTTACAGCCCACAGTAAGGCCTAAGAACTCAAATAACTCGCGGTTTGTTTCAGCATCACGTTTAGCAAGGTAGTCGTTCACGGTAATTACGTGCACGCCTTTGCCTGTTAAGCCATTTAAGTAGGCTGGAAGTGTGGCTGTGAGGGTTTTACCTTCACCGGTGCGCATTTCTGCAATACGACCTTGATGTAAAACCATGCCGCCTAATAGCTGTACGTCAAAGTGACGCATGCCATTTACACGCTTTGACGCTTCGCGTACCACAGCAAATGCTTCTGGTAGAATGTCGTCAAGGCTTTGTCCGTTATCGTAACGTTCTCTAAACTCAGCTGTCTTAGCTCTTAAATCTTCATCAGAAAGCGCTTCTAATTGCGTTTCTAGCGCATTAATTAGCGCGACCGTCTTTCTTAGGTTTTTAATAGTGCGGTCATTGCGACTACCAAAAATCTTGGTAAATAAATTAGATATCATGATAAAACCGTTACAATGTATTCTTTGTTAACCGAGTGTCGGCTAACCCATTTTTTACAATTGGTAATTAATATGTACTTTTACATAACCTGTAGAACATATTAATTAGCAATTTTGTATTAAAGAGCCTCAAAGCACTGTTTAATACGTGTGCTACTATACCAGACTCTGCCAAACAACAAACTATCTCAACTAAAAGATGTGTATTAAAAACAGAAAAATTTGATCTGATGCGTAAAAACCACTTTAACTGATTTAATTACGCTAAAAAATAGCAGTAAGTTGTGAAGATATGGTGTTAAAAAATTTAAAAACAAGAGTGCTAGGGCATGCTGGCCTTGGGTGATTGAAATTCATTCAATCTACAAAGCTCAACACACCCTAGGTGGGTTAATTTATACTTAGTTACCCACCTTATTACGCTGTGCTTTTTAAAGTTTAAACTGATTAACCGTTTTGTTTAAGGCAACAGCAAGATCGCTTAAATCGCGTGCTTCATCTGCTAAAATGTGTGCGTGATCAGCGGTGCTGTTTACTAAGCCATTAATTGCTGCAAGGCTGGTATTAATGTCCTCTGCGACAACGGTTTGTTGCTCAGTTGAAGTGGCAATTTGGTGGCTTTGGTCTTGCACTTTAGTTACCGACTGAGCAATGTTTTGTAATGAACTTAGTACTTCTTTTGTTTGCGATACTGAGCCTTCAGTTTGCTCTTGCCCTTGTAGCATCATTACCGACGCTTGTTGGGCAATTTGCTGTAAGCGAGAAATCATATTACGAATATCGTCTGTTGATTCTTGCGTACGGCTTGCCAGTGAACGTACTTCATCAGCAACTACCGCAAAACCACGGCCATGCTCACCTGCACGCGCAGCTTCAATGGCGGCATTTAGAGCAAGTAAGTTGGTTTGATCGGCAATGGAGTTAATTACATCCACCAATGCACCAATGTTATTACTTTCTTGCTCAAGCCCTGCTACCACTTTAGATGCTTCACCTATGTGTAGCGCAAGTTCGGTCATCACACGTTGTGCTTGAGTTGAGCGGTCAGCCCCTTCGGCAGTAATAGCTTGTACTTCTTCGGCGGCGCTGTTGGTATGTTGTGCGTTACGCGATATTTCAAGTACAGTGCTGGCCATTTCGGTCACGGCGGCACTTACGCTGTCTACTTGTTGTTTTTCTTGTTGTATTTCGGTGTTGGTTTGAGCAGACACGTTTTTAAGTTGCGCTGCGGCATTGGTCAACTGCTCAGCTTGTGCGGCTGTTTCTAACATCATGGCGCGCAGCTTATCAATGAATGTATTCATATGATTGGCAAGCTGGCCGACCTCATCCTGGCTGGTAATATTAATCTTTTGAGTTAAATCGCCTTCGCCCGATGCAATATCACGCATTATATTAGTTAAGGTGGTAATAGGTTGCGAGATCATGTGGGTTGCCCATAATATCATCGCTAGAATGATCACTAAAATAATCACCACTGCGGTGGTTGTGGTGGTAACCGCCTCATTAACGGGGGCTTCAATCATGCTGGTTGGGATCAGTATACCTACATACCAATCTAGATAAGGTTGCTCTAGTTGTAAGCGATGGTACACCACATAATACTCTTCTCCTTTTAAGGTCACCAATTGGCTGCCTTCGAGGTTATTACGCATTTGTGCGTTAAGCTCTGTAAAGCCTGAAGTATTATTAAACTGGCTTTCAAGGCCATCTAGCCCTTCTTTACCTTTAGGGCCTTCGTCGGTGTTAGACAGCTTATGGCCGGTAGCATTTGAAAAGTGCACAACCTTTTGATTGCCATCGAGTAAAAAGCCATAACCTTGGCCGTTAAAGCGAATACCTTCAACCATATCGTTGATTTTATTAAGCTGTAAATCAACGCCGCCCATACCAATAAGTTTACGCTGTGCGTTGTATACCGGCTGTTGTACAACTGCTGAGGCAACCCCAGTGGTTAAATCGACCGATATAGGGCCTACGTAAAGTTTATTAATTTGCAGGGCTTCTTGCCACCAACCACGTTTATAGGCGTAGTAAGGTTGGCCATTGTAATGGCTGGTACGCTCGTTTTCTTTAAAGTATTCACCGGTGGTTGCTGATGCGAAAAACGCCGACAGTACATTTTCGTCATTTGAGCTAATGCGTACAAAGTCTTGATTAACTTCGTTGTAACCGGGGGCGTTTTTAATCGGCTGGTCGCGAGTATCCCAATTTTCAAAAAAATTAACTAAATGCGGGTTATTAACAAACGTAGAAACCAGCTTGCCATACTTTGCAAAGTAGCTTTGCATTGAAAGTTGTTCGCTTTGTAGGTAGCTTTGAGCTTCGCGCTCAATGTTTACTCTGGAAAGGTTCGCGATGTGATTTACAAAAAATGTTGAAGCAATAATTAGCAAAATGGTGATGGTGCCACCAATCAATAATAATATTTTCTTCCGTAATGATAAATTATTTAGCATAAGTGCACGTATTATTGTTTTTTAGTAGGTTGTATCTAATCATATCTTACTTTAAATCTCTATGAAGTTAGATAAAAAGCACTAATTATGCGTTTAAAATGAAGGGTTATGCAAAAATGGAAACAAAAGCTAATAAATTAGTAGTATTAGGCGCAGGCTGGTTGGGTCATACTTTGTGCCTACAAGCTAAACAGGCGGGTTGGCAGGTACAAGGTACGCATAGAAGTGATCAGCACACAGACGATTTTCAGCGTCAATTTGTACTGATTGATGGGCAACTAATACACCAAATAGATTTACACGATGCTTATTGGGTGTGTGCAATCCCCCCACGAAGCAGACACAGCGAAAGTAACTACCCAGAAACACTAAGCGCTGCACTTTCACTTTCTAAACAATTAAATGCAAAGGGCTTTATTTTGTGCTCATCTACCGGTGTGTACGACCAAGAGCCAGGTGTTTACACTGAAAGCAGTGAAATAAGTTGTACCAATGAGCGACAAATAAAACTATACGATGGCGAAGAAAAGGTGCTTGAGCAAGATGGTAAAGTTCTGCGTTTAGCAGGGTTATTAGGACCTAACCGCGAGCCGGGGCGCTTTGTTGCTGGGAAAGAATTAAATTCATCGAGCCAGCAGGTGGTTAATATGGTGCATCAACAAGATGTGATAAACGCCATTTTTGCGGTAATAGAAAACTATAATTCGGGGCAAAATATTTATAACGTGGTAAATCCATCGCACCCAACTAAAGCGAATTATTATGCACAAAAGTGTGCAGAGCATGGCGGCGAAATGCCAACCTTTACCAGTAATGAAAGTGCTGAGCGCAAAGTACTTGGCTCAGCAATTGAAGCGTTAGGCTTTAGCTATCAGCATGGAATTTAAAATGCGATGGTAGTGGGTTGTAGTGAATAAAGTCGCACAATGCCCCTTGTGCTAAAAGCGTATTGGTTGCGTCTATATCGGGGGCAAAGTAGCGGTCTTTATCGTAGTAACTTACATGCTCGCGCAGCAGAGCTTTTGCTTTTTCTACTTGCGGTGAAGGTTTAAGTGGGGCTCTAAACTCAAGCCCTTGAGCAGCTCCAAGCCATTCAATTGCTAATACCCCGCGGGTGTTATTGGCCATTTCCTTTAAGCGCCTTGCTGCAAAGGTTGCCATAGAGACATGATCTTCTTGATTTGCTGATGTTGGCAGGCTGTCTACCGAGGCGGGG
>NZ_AUTO01000231.1:0-1932 GCF_000498055.1 Pseudoalteromonas sp. TB51 | reverse complement strand
AACAGGGTTGAGCGGTAATCATCGTCTAGCCCTGCCATTTTCTTTTTCCTCGCCATACTAGCTGACTTAGATGTATCTTGTTTAAAAAGCGCCATGGCTATCTTTCGCATTACATTAAACATTAATGGCCCTTGAAGTTTGCGTATTCTCGATTCATCTTCTCTGAAGTTCATATCAAGCATCCAATGCATGCTTTCAACCTGCCAGTGACTGCGTACCGCATTGAGTGCTTGCGCTGCATTTAAGTCTAATGAACTTATATACCAGCGTGTTTCAGTGGTATCCGACCCTGCCGACTTATCATGAACTTCAGCCCTGACCTTAATAATACTCGTTAAGCCAGGCCAACGATAATCCTTGCCTAACCAGCTTTTATCTATAAGTAACTGCTGGCATGTACGTGTTTCAACACGCCCATGTCCTGAGCTTATTTCGGTATATTCATCACAATTATGCTGAGTTAACCTTTCACGCTCGCACTTGTGCCACCACGCTTCTAGTTCCTTTTGCATGCCTGAATGATTACCTTTAAGTGCAAGAATATAATCTGCTTTTTGTTGGATGATTTGTTTTGCTATTTCTTGTTGGCATCCCATCGCATCTAACGTAATGATACTGTTTTCAATATCGAGCAGGGTGAGTAATTCTGGTATTGCGGTGATTTCATTTGTTTTATTATCAACAGCCGTCTGCCCAAGCACTAACTGGTGTTGGCAACTCCATGCACTGACCGTGTGTAAGGCACTTTTTCTGTCTTTTGTGGTAAATGAACGTCGTGCGGTTTTGCCATCGATAGCGATGATATCTGCACCTGTGGTTTCAATCAGTGATGATATCCAAGATTGAAATGCCCTTTCTATTTCATTTGCTTTTAACCGACACATGACGCGAGCAATCGTGTCATGTTTTGGAATTCCTGCGTTGAACGTACCGTATTTTTTTAACCAATCAAGCTTTAGGTGCCCAAAGTCTTCAATATCTTCCCATCCTTCTGCACCAGAGAGTACAGCGCTAATAGCAAGGAGAAGAATATCGATAAGTTCATGCTTTTTACAACGTTCAATGCGAGGATCTGTAATTGAATTAAAATGTTTCAGAAAAGTAGTGCTCATATTTATGCGACCAAGTAATTATTATGCCTTGATCTGATCACTACTTGCTCTATAAGTTCAATTTATAATGATCTTGCCGTGACAATAAACACGCAAACAAACAATCACTTATTGATTTTTAATAAAATATACGTACTATTGCAAACAACGTCGGTATGTAGCGCAGCTTGGTAGCGCACTGTCATGGGGTGTCAGGGGTCGCAGGTTCAAATCCTGCCATACCGACCATTTAACCTCCTCTTTATTTCTTTTTCACTGTCATTTTTCTGTATTACCTTGTATACCTAGCATTAAATACTATGTGTTTAAGGATGACTTATGAAAAAACGTATTGTGTTTCCTCTGCTTTTATCTCTTTTTATTTCAAGCTTTGCGTTTGCTCAGGGTAGTTTTCGACTTAAAAACGGAAATCTATTAAGTGTGGGTAAAACTAAATCTGACATTGTAGCTGCAGTGGGCGCACCACTTTATAAAGATGTGCTTAATGAAGCTGTTGATATTGGTAATGGCGACAATTTAGTTAAAACAGAAGAGTTTACTTATAAACTAAAAGGCTCAATTGGTGGAATGTACATTGTATTGATCCGTTTTGAAAATAATATTGTGACCAGTATTAGTTCAAAACAAGTCGACAGGCTTTAAATATTTTAGAGTTAGTTTTAAGCAGTTAAAAGCGCCATACGGCGCTTTTTAGTTTTTATTAGTGTGTACGCCCTACACCATTACGCACCATGTCTTTACCGTTTTCAAATACCTCGGCTGTTATGCCACGCGCCAGTAATAACTGTTGTTTGTCGTCAAATACTGCAACAAAATGGCT
>NZ_AUTO01000230.1:0-9803 GCF_000498055.1 Pseudoalteromonas sp. TB51 | reverse complement strand
CCGCCGTTTTCTACCATTACTAAAAAGTTCTCTAGCTCTGCTAGGTTGTCGATTATGTCGTGCTCGTTATTCATAAATTACTCTTTGTAAAATCTGCTTGGTTAATGCCTATTCGTATAACGTAACCACTAAATTAAGCGAATAGGTATAAATTACTTGGGCGCTATTTTATAGCCGATTAAAATAAACATAAACCTTTGTATCGGGTTATTAAGTATATTTAGTACTAGCGCTTAAAGTTAAAAGCGCTCTACATTCAGTGACAAATTACTTAATGCGCAACCATACGGCTGGGTATTAATGCGGTAATAATCCGTATTTTTTGTGGCAGTTAAATTTATTAAAAGGTCATCTTGTTGCCCTACCGCACTTTGCTCTTGGCTTAGGCACATAGCTTGCGTAAGCGAGCGTAGTTTTGAATCGGTTAAAATATTGGCAAAACGCTGCACCGGTAAAGGCGGTATTTTAACAGGCGCTAATGCTTGGCTAATGGTGCGCTCGCTAAGTTCAAACCCGGTATTAGTAATATCTATTACACTGCGAGCAGGCCAGTACGAGTAGTTATAGCTGTTTGCTTTTTGCTGCGTACTTAAATGCGCAACCCCACTTTGCCCTATTACCGTCATTAAATTTCCTTTGTTGGATTTAATAACAACGAGGGCTGTGTTTTCATCAATACCAAAACCGTGCTTAATATCACCGTTTTTTTGCTTTGCGGTATTTAATGTACTCGCTAGGTTTAGCGTTTGATTTTGCTCACTAAAGCGAGTGCTCAGTGGCCCATAGGTAAACGTGTTTAACCCGTTAAGCGCAGTAGGCTGTGGGGCAAGCTTTGCTTTTAATACCGCTTCGCTTTGGTGCTGTGAGAGATAGACGTTTTCACTTTGTATTTTACTTCCTGCACCTAGCCCTACAATAACAGGGCGAGTTTTAAGCGCGTTCGTCCAGGGGTAGGCAGTATTATTTTCATCATACAGTGCTTTTAAAGCATTTTTAGCCGTGCCGTCGCTAAATAAAACACCGGTACTGGTGTTTATTAAATTAACTAACGCCTCAACCCCATTATTACAAAGTGTTTGCTCAGCCTTTATGAGCTCGGGGTATACATTACTGCGATTATACAGGTTCATTTGTGAGTGACGCAGCGCCGGTAAATCACTACAGGTATTGTTAGTAATTGCTTTAGCAAGTGCAGGTGTAAGCGGTAACCATTGGCTGGTTACACCTTTTGGTAAAAGCGTTTTAAGCGCCTCTACCTGTGCGTATGGGTCGCGCTGGGCTGCGCTAATAATTAATAAGGTGGGTGTTGGGTTAGCAACCTTTAAGCTCCCCGCCATAAATTGCAATATACCGTTGCTTGGTGGCTCAGCTTTTGGGGTGGTGTTTGCATGAGGTTGTTCGAGCATATCAAACACAAAGTTAAACTCTTGCTTTGTTAGGCTATTGAGTTGCTCGTTGTTTATATCGCGCCATTGCCAAAGCAGCTCACTTTTAGAGACTGCGTTTGCATTTTTGCTACTAAGCGCACGTAAGGTATTTAAAACATTTGCTTGGTTATTTGTATTGTTAGTCGGCCAATTTAATTTTATTTGCTCAATATTAGTATTGGTTACCTTAAACACGCTTTGTGAATTTGAGTTATTTTGCGTATTGCAACTTTGCGCTGCATTAGCACTGCAACTATTAATTGTACTACCGGCTAAAATAAGGGTTTGATCTTGCTGCTGGGCAGCCCCTTTAAATGAAAATAAAGTAAATAATACGAGCATAAAGCTCACTCGCTTAGTAAAAAAAGCACGGGTACGCATAACGCTCTCAAAAATGATCTAAATAGGCGTTAAGTTTAACAGCATGTAAAGGCAGGCTAAATAGTAAATGTGGGTCTCAATGATTGCGACACATGGCATTAGTGTATAAAGCAAGTTTGACTGCTAGTTAAAAAAGCGCGATGTGCGTTTTACGCAGCCAATACTCTTACATTTAACCATTAATCTTACTTATTATACTTACTTTGTTTTACAAACAAATTAGAGGCTATATCAATAGGGTAATTATCGTTTATTAGCTCGCTAATAAATTCAGAACACGCAGATGGCGGAGCAATTAAATAGCTTTTATGCTTAGCGCGCGTTATCCCTACGTACAATAAACGTCGCTCCTCTGAATGATTAAAGGTATCTGGTGCGGGCAATAATGCCTCAACAAGTAAATTACCAGAGTTATCGCTTGGAAAACCTAACTTGCCCTGCTCAAAACCTATAATAATACAGTAATCAGCCTCGAGCCCTTTTGAGCCGTGCAGTGTCCAAAAGTGCAGTGGGTTAGCAAAGTTGTTACCTGCTAAGTGCTGCTCTACCTCATTAAGCATAAACCGATAACGGCTCAATACGGCAATACTGGCCGTGCTATTATTTTTATTAATTGTGGCTATAGTTTGCTGCACTTTTAGTGCTACTGACTTTTTACCTTGGTGTAAATCGTCAAGTAACACAACTTGAGGGGTGCTTACTTGCGTATGTGTGGTTATGTGCTTTTTATATTGTTCAGGGTTTTGCATTACAAAGCGCCCCGCTACCTCACTAATACTGTTGTTATATCTAAACGTTTTTTGCAATAACGTGAGTGAGTGGCTGCCTATTAAATCGTTAAACTGTGTGGTAAGCGCCAAATTACCGCCTGAAAACCGATAAATAGCCTGCCAATCATCGCCAACCGCAGTAAAACAAGGTTGTGGACCACTCTTTATTAACGTATTTAAAAACGCCATGCGTGCGCATGAAATATCTTGAAATTCATCAACTAAAATATGGCGCCAAGGTACACTTACCTCCCCCGATTTAACCGCCTGAGCTGCGCTTGCAATCATGTCGTCAAAATCAATAGCATCTTGCTCTTTTAATTTTTCGTAGTATGCATGCTGCATTGCCACCAATAATATTGCATAACTTTTATGATTTATAATGCCACTTTTAGCTATTCGCGCTGCTATTTGAGCGTTAGATAGTTGCTCACCCCGTATTGCGCTTAGGCAGTTTAAGTATTTATTTATATTTTGCTTTAACAGCCCTGTTGCAGATAAACGCTCGTACACTGCGTGGTTATCTACGGGGTTAATGTGTACTTTATGTTTTTGTAGTTGTGCTTTTAAACACTGCTCAAGCTGACCTTCTTGCCAGTTATAATGAAATGTTTGTACCAATGCATGGCCCTGTTTTTTATGGTGCGCGCGAACATATTTAATATGCTCGCTATTGTGCAAGTTAGCCGCGTGCTGCACTGAATTACCTTGCCTATCTGTCACAAAATGCGCCAAGTAAACCTGGTGCTGTGGCAAGTAAAAATCGGCGGTGTCATCATTTTGGTGAGTGTGTTCAATACCATACATGTAAAGCCAGTTGGCAATTAATAAGTGCTGATAACTGCTTACTTTTAGCCCTGATAGGGTTTGATAGGTTTGTGCTTTTATTGTGGTTTTAGTTGCGGTTTTAGTTGCGGTTCTAGTTTCGGTATTGAGGCTATCAGTAGGTTCATACAGTGTCTCAACAAAAGTTTTACAAAAACGTGAGTCTGTTTTTAGGGTATTACCAAGCCACTGTGTAAACCATTGATTAAGCGCCATAGCATCGTTTGCAAAAGGCGATAAACTACGTGTTTTATTAGCGCTTTGCAGTAACTTAAGCCCCAGCGCATGAAAGGTTAAAATAGTAGGCGGCGTAACTTTTAAGTTTGCTTGTTGCGCCCTTAAATTAAAGCGTTGATTTAATTCGTTTGCTGCATTTTTATTATAAGCAAGTATCAATATTTGCTCGGGTTTTACACCACCATGAGCAATTAAATCCAGTGCCTTTGCAACCATTACTGAGGTTTTGCCAGTGCCTGCGGCCGCTAGCACTAAATTTTTGTCGTTATTGCGTATAACAGCAAGGCGTTGCTCGTGTGTAAGCGGGTTTGATTCAACCACATTATAAAAGTCGGCTCTTGCCGTTAGTGTTTTTTGCTCATAACTTTTACGTAGCTGCTCTGTGGCATGCGCTACTGTTGGTGAGCTACTTAAAATAGTTAAAAACTTAATATTAATGGCCGATAAATGCTGCTGCCATAGTGCAGGTAAAGCGCCGTACTGCTGTGCCAGTGAAAACACCGCCGATTTTAATAACGGCACGTTTGAGTCGCGAAGATACTCGTTTGTTGCATAACGTTTTACAAGCGTTTTTGCTGTGTTCACTTTTTCTTCTAGGTGATTGGCAAAAACGCTGTTTAGCTGCTCACTAAGCGTTTGAGCCTGCTGTTTATTTAAAAAGCTAATTACCGTTTTTTTATTATGGTTGAGGGTTATTTTCCCGCTAAACAGGCCTTTTTTAAATTGTGTAAAATTAGTAAAGTCGCTAATTAAATAGGCGCGTGAAGTAGTATTTTTAAAATGTATAACGAGTGAACTTTGCTTAATAGTAACGGTGTTAATACGCGTAAAAAAACGTCCTAACCAGCTTGGAGTGGCAATAAACTGCGCCATAAAACCTTGAATAAACTAAAATTAAAAATAAATTTTATCACAATTTAAACGCCAAGGCGCGACCCGCCTTAAAAGTGGCAGCNCTGGTTAACCAAAGCATGTACAAGCAGGCCTCATAAATAGCCCATAGGCTGTGTACATTGGGTGTTTAAACTGCGCTAAACACCTCCTAAAACAATCAACTCGTCTTAAGTATTTACTCTAAACAGGTGTTTAAATTTGCTTAAACTTTACGTTTGAATATTGAACAAATTGCACTATTAGTTTAATGTGAAGCTTTTATTAAACGAGAAATAATATGGATTTAACTAAGGAAGAGTTAAGTTTTATTTCGTCTGTTGTAGGCAGTAACAAGGACAATACAAACGATAACTCGCAGCTTAGCTTAAAAACGGCTTTGCCAGATACACTAAAAGGTTTGTTGTCTCACGCTAAATTAACCATGTTAGCTGAGGTAGGCCATTATCAGTTGTGGTTTCCGCTTGAGTTTAAGCTCAACGATGACGGCTACTTAAACCCCGTACTGAGTGCGCCTGAGGTAATTGATACCGAAGGTGTAGACAGAAGCTGGCGTTATTCAGACCTGCATTTACAAAGCGAGCGCTTTTATGTGCTTTCGCTCTCAAGCAGTGGCGTGCTATTAAAGCCGCGCGATCATCGCTATAGCCTTACCCACGCGCAACATATTACGTTTAAACTACCCAATAAGAAAAAAGTCACTCTGCTTATAGATTTAGTCCGTAAAACTAATTTAGGCTATGCCGCAAAAATTGTCAGTATCAAAAGTGGTAAAGAGGCATTACGTGAGTATTTATATGAAAAACATAAACGTGAAAACGCCACCTTGTACGAAAACACGGCTGGTGTAACTGAGCATTTCTAGTTGCAGGCTGTTAATTGCAGCGATAAGCTAACGCCTTTATAAAGCGACAAGTTAAAGGCACACAATGAGCGACACTTTATACCCAATTGGTACCCCTAATAAACCATGGAACGACAGTGATAAAGCAGCATGGTTACAACTTCAACAAAAAAAGCGCGATTATAACCAGCTCGTAGTAAGTAAAATTACCCAGCCTAATGAGTTTTTAGATGTAGAGCAGTACGGCGAATTAAATTATTCGCCGCTTAGCTTTGCACTTTATTTATTTAAAAGTAAAAATTGGCAAAGTGATCGCCCTACCGTGTTAATTACTGGGGGTGTGCACGGCTACGAAACAAGTGGCGTTATGGGTGCGCTGGCATTTGCTCAAACCGCTGTTGCACCTTATACAACGCGTTTTAACTTTATTATTGCACCTTGTATTAGCCCGTGGGGTTTTGAAACCATAAATCGCTGGAACCCAGAAGCAATTGATCCAAATCGCTCTTTTTACGATAACAGCCCTGCCCAAGAATCTGCAGCTATAATGAAATATGTAGCCTCGCTAAACACTGAGTTAGTTGCGCATATTGATCTGCACGAAACCACAGACACAGACAACAGTGAATTTAGACCCGCTTTGGCGGCGCGCGATGGTAAAATTAACACCAACTGGAACATACCAGATGGTTTTTATTTAGTGGCTGATAGCAAAAAACCAGCACCTGAGTTTCAAAAAGCCATTTTAAATAGTGTTGAGAAGGTGACGCACATTGCCCCCAGTGACGAAAACAATCAATTAATTGGTGTACCGCAGGAACAATTTGGCGTTATCAATTACGCAGCACGCGAATTGGGCTTATGCATGGGCTTTACCAATGCCCCTTATGTAACTACAACCGAAGTATACCCAGATAGCCCAACTGCCTCAGATGAGCAGTGTACTCAAGCGCAAGTTGCTGTTATTACCGGCGCGTTAGATTATTTAAAGTCACTTTAGGGGCTTTAAATACCCATGTGCAATAATACTTAATCATTTTTTGGGGCTAAACGTGTCGCTACCTTCGTTAAAAAACTTTCATTTAAGACTGCATGGATGCAGAAGGGAGAGCAATGCAGGAGCAATTGCCAAGAACAACTGAATAGCGGATTTTTTGACAAGCTATCAACACGTTTTACTAGCCTCAAGATAGCTAACTTAATTAAGCAAATTGGTATAAGTTATAAACTAATTGAAATTAGGAACCTACGATGAAGTATAAAAATAAGCATGCTGAGGTAACTTTATCCGTTGAGGGCAATATAATTATTGCCCAATTTAGCGGAAATTTAGACCTAGAGCTATTGGCCAACTTTAAAACTGCCCTTTTTGATACTGTGGCTGAATTTGAAGGTAAGCAATGGGGTTACATAAGCGACTCATCGTGTGTACTTGCAGCTACGCCCGATGCAGAGCAAGAAATGGTCGCCATAAGCACACATATGCAGCACACTAACTGCTTGATAAGTGCATTTGTCCTCACCTCCCCTATTGCTATAAGCCAAATGCAGCGAATAATGCAAAACGCTAAACGCGATGTAGATTTTAACCAATGTTTATTTGATAACCTAGATGCTGCAAAACGTTTTATTTCATCGCAATTAAATAATGGCGTGAGCTAATTTTAGCCCAAGCCATTGCTAGTTTTTATAAAACTGGCTTGTTTTAGTAATCGCTATATCAGGGTTTTCTACAGCGGTAATCACAAAGCTAACTGGGGTCACTTTTGTTGCTATGTCGTAGCCATCGGCGGTGACTGTAACCGGAATTTTTTTCATCACTCCTGGCAATACCAAAATAGAGCTTGGCGCACTAAGTGTGGCCACAGGTAGGCCTTCAATGGCTACGCCGTAGTGCAATGGCTGCTGGGTTTTATTGATAATAGTGAGTGTGTATGGGTTTTCTACCAAGCCTTCATAATTTACACGGTATAATGCGTTTCTGTCGCGCAGTACCGATGCCTCTATTGGCGTACGTTGCAATACCCACGCAATCATAGAAATAAGTAATACCCCTGTTAATAAACCATACCCCACTAATTTAAGCCTAAATGGATTGGTTTTTTTACCTTCTAGCTGTTTTTCGCTGGCGTATTTAATTAACCCTTTTTGATAGCCAAATTTATCCATAGTGTCGTCACAGGCATCAATACATAAGCCACAATTTATACACTCGTATTGCAAGCCGTTACGAATATCTATGCCCGCGGGGCATACCTCTACACATAAATTACAATCAACGCAGTCGCCTAAATTAAGGGCTTTAGGATCAGCTTTGCGTTTGCGAGGGCCTCTGTTTTCACCGCGCTTTGCATCGTAGCTCACTACCAATGTATCTTTATCAAACATCACCGATTGAAAGCGAGAATACGGACACGCCACATTGCACATTTTTTCGCGTAAAAAGCCGGCATTTCCATAAGTACAAAATGCAAATAAAAACACCCAAAAGCTGGTAATGCCCGACCACTGTAAGGTAAACATTTCAAGGTATAAACTTTTAGCGGGAATAAAATACGCCATAAACGACGTTGCAGTAAGCAGCGATATAACAAGCCACGCAGCGTGTTTGGTTATTTTTTTACGCCACTTTAATGTACTCCATGGCGATTTATCTAACTTTATACGCTGATTACGAGTACCTTCTATACGTTGCTCAACCCAACTAAACATTAACATCCAGATTGTTTGGGGGCAGGTATAACCACACCACACACGGCCAAGCCAATTCGTGACAAAAAACAAAGCAAACGCGCCTACCATAAATAGCAGCGCTAAAATCATAAAGTCTTGCGGCAGTAAGGTTAAACCAAAAATAGTAAACTTTTGCGTGGCTACATCAAGTAGCACGGCTTGCTCACCTTTGTATTGAATCCAAGGAATGGCAATAAACATAAGCATAAGTAACCAACCAAGGTTACGGCGTATTTGTTGGTAAAAGCCTTTTTGCTCACGAATATAAATAGGCCCTGGTGTGTTATAGGGCTTGATGATCATATCTTCTTCTTTAATATCAAACTTCATAGTAGCTACTTAATAGTGACGGTATTAATGCTACTTTTGCAACTTTCAGACCAAGCTGAAAGCTTAACTAACCAATTGATATTAAATACATTTATAAATTACCGGAAAAATTGATCCGCGATATTTAACGAATAGCGCGATATATCACGTATTTTTGCTTATTCCTAGTTTACGCATTTTTGAGCGCAAAGTACTCTCGGGCAAGCCTAATTTGCAAGCAGCGCCTTTATCGCCAGATATTTGCCACTGTGATAATTCAAGCACCGCAATAATGTGCTGTTTTTGCGCCTCTGCAAGCGTAAGTGATGTATTTACAGCTGTGCTTGCATCGCCATGCAATGGCTGACTCAGTTTAAGGACAGTATGTTTAGTTAAAATAGCTTCGCGCTCTAGTACGTTTTGTAACTCGCGAATATTACCAGGCCAATCATAAGCTTGTAGTTGGCTAATTGCTTTTTTACTCACCCCTTTTATTTGCTTTGCTAAGCGTTTATTTAGTTGAGTAATTAAATTGGTGCATAAATAAGGAATGTCTTCTTTGCGCTCTTTAAGCGCAGGCACTTTAATAGGAAACACATTAAGGCGGTAATATAAATCAATTCGAAAGGTGCCTTTTTGCACCATTTGCCATAAGTCGCGATTGGTTGCTGCCAATACTCTAATATTTACCTTAAGCGTAGTACTACCGCCAACCCGTTCAAACTCTTGCTCTTGTAATACCCGTAGCAATTTACTTTGCGCTTCTAATGGCAGCTCAGCAACTTCGTCTAAAAACAGTGTGCCTTTGTCGGCCAGTTCAAAGCGGCCTTTACGTCGCTCGTTTGCACCGGTAAACGCACCGCGCTCGTGGCCAAATAATTCAGACTCCAACAAGCTTGGCGTAAACGCTGCGCAGTTCACTTTTATAAAAGCTTGATTACTGCGTTTACTTAACCGGTGTAAGTTACGCGCCACCAGCTCTTTGCCGGTTCCATTTTCACCTAAAATTAATACTGTGCTGTCGGTTTCGCTAACGAGTTTAATTTGCGCCAACATAGCTTGAAAAACATGGCTTTGGCCAACTAAACCTGAGTCTTGCCAGTCTTCGTTAAGCTCTGCAATTAGGTAGTTATTTTCATCTTGCAGCTGCTCACTCAAATGCTTAACTTGCTCAAGCGCTTGCTTAAGCTCGTTTTGGGTTTGCTGCTGCGCCGATATATCGCGAAATACCGCGACCGCACCAATTAACTCTCCTTGCCTGTAAACGGGGGTTGATGTGTATTCTACTGCAAACGAGGTGCCGTCTTTGCGCCAAAATACTTCGTTTTTAACCTCGCGGCGTTTGCCATCAAACATGGTGCAATATATTTGGCATTCATCGGCTGG
>NZ_AUTO01000229.1:0-42994 GCF_000498055.1 Pseudoalteromonas sp. TB51 | reverse complement strand
GTAATACCAGCGGTTGCGGCTGCGTCTATACCATCACGGAATGGAAAAAACGCATCTGATGCCATTACAGAGCCAGGTACTTCTAGATTTTCATCAGCGGCTTTAATACCCGCTATTTTAGCTGAGTAAACACGGCTCATTTGGCCTGCGCCTACGCCAATGGTCATACCGTCGCGGGCATATACAATCGCGTTTGATTTAACAAACTTAGCCACTTTCCAGCAAAATAGTAAATCTTTAAGTTCTTGCTCAGAAGGTTGGCGCTTAGATACGACTTTTAAATCGCCTTGGGTAACCATGCCTAGGTCGCGGTCTTGTACTAAAACACCGCCGTTAACGCGTTTAATATCGTGGCCAGTTGCTTTGCCACTCCATTGACCACACGCTAATAAGCGTACGTTCTTTTTAGCTTCAACAATTTTTGCTGCTTCGCTTGAAACGCTAGGAGCAATAATTACTTCAACAAATTGACGCTCAACAATGGCTTGTGCTGTTGCAGCGTCAAGCTCGCGGTTAAAGGCAATAATGCCACCAAACGCTGAGGTTGGATCTGTTTTAAAGGCGCGGTCGTAAGCACTAAGAATATCTTCGCCAATTGAAACGCCACATGGGTTTGCGTGTTTAACAATAACACATGCAGGTACATCAAATTCTTTAACACACTCAAGTGCTGCGTCGGTATCTGCAATGTTATTAAACGACAGGGCTTTACCTTGTAGCTGAGTAGCTGTTGCAACAGACGCTTCGCTTACGTTGTTTTCAACATAAAAAGCAGCATCTTGATGTGAGTTTTCACCGTAACGCATATCTTGCTTTTTAGTGAACTGCATATTGATAGTGCGTGGGAATTTAGTCTCTTCAGCGGCTTCTTCAGTGTAATCAGGTACCATTTTACCAAAGTAGTTAGCAATCATGCCATCGTACTGAGCTGTGTGCTCATACGCGGCAATGGCTAAATCAAAACGTGTTTTGTACGTTGTTGAGCCATTGTTGCTTTGCATTTCGCTAATAACGCGCTCGTAATCGTTTGCGTTTACCACGATGGTTACGTCTTTGTGGTTTTTAGCGGCTGCACGANACGAACCATGGTAGGTCCGCCAATATCAATATTTTCAATAGCATCTTCAAGGCTGCAGTTTTCTTGAGCGACAGTACTCGCAAAGGGGTATAAGTTAACTACAACAATATCGATAGCAGAGATGTTGTTATCTGCCATTACGCTTTCATCTTGTCCGCGGCGCGCTAAAATACCGCCGTGAATTTTAGGATGAAGGGTTTTTACGCGACCATCCATGATTTCAGGATGACCTGTGTGATCTGATACTTCAGTCACTTTTATGCCGTTATCAGCAAGGAGTTTGCAGGTACCGCCAGTTGATAAAATATCTACACCTTGCGCTTCTAGTGCGCGGGCAAATTCAACAATACCGGTTTTATCAGACACACTTAATAGTGCGCGACGAATAGGACGATGAGTATCCATTGTAGTTTAATTTCCTCAGTTAATGAGCTAGCTTAGAAGCGGGCATTTTAACTGATTACTACTCAAAAAACGACTTATAAAGCGCCAATAAGCGTGAGCATTTTGCAACATCTATACTAAATTGTGCGCATAAAAAAAAGCACCCTAAGGTGCTTTTTTTGCATGATACCAATTGTATTGGATTAGTAAGCAGTTATAACGATAGAAAAACAAGTCTATAACAAGGCAAAAATTTTACAGTGTAGTTATTCTACATAAGAAATTTTTAATGCCGTTATGGGCTTGTTTAGCTCGTTAGCATGCTTACGCTTTCAATATAATTGGTATTAGTTCATGCCGTATTTTTTAAGCTTTTTACGTAAAGTACCACGGTTGATACCTAGTAAAATTGCCGCACGAGTTTGGTTACCACGTGTGTATGTCATTACTTCTTCAAGTAATGGCGCTTCTAGCTCTGAAAGAACAAGGTCGTAAACGTCTTGCACATCTTGACCGTTAAGCTGCTTTAAATAGTGGTGAACAGCTTTTTTTACTGCATCACGCAATGGCTGCGGTTTCTCGTGTGACTGAACATGAGGGTTTGTGATAAATGGAGAAGTCACGTTTTGTTCGAACATTATTTAATCTCTTTCTTTCTTAGTTAGCTGCTAGTGTTTTAAAGTATTGCGTTAATGCGTCAACCTGTGCTTGTGGGTTGTCGAGCGCATTAAATACTCGCCTAAACTGACCGTCACTGTCATGGGTTTGCAAATACCAAGATACATGTTTGCGAGCGATTCGCGCTCCCATTGNTGGCTCGCCGTAAAACGCATGGAGGTTATCTAAATGCTCCATTAAAATACTTCGCACCTCTGAAATAGCAGGTGGTGGTAAGTGTTCTCCAGTTCGCAAATAGTGGTCTATCTCCCTAAATATCCAAGGGCGACCTTGGGCGGCTCGGCCAATCATGATGGCATCTGCACCCGTATAGTCCAAAACCTGCTTTGCTTTTTCTGGAGATGTAATATCACCATTAGCAACCACAGGTATCGACACTGAGCGTTTTATATCCCTAATCGTGGCATATTCTGCTTCACCTTTGTACATACATGCGCGTGTACGCCCATGTACGGCAAGTGACGCAATGCCATAACGCTCAGCTATTCTCGCAATCTCTACACCATTACGGTTGTCCTGATCCCATCCTGTACGGATTTTAAGTGTGACAGGGATATCAACAGCGTTAACCACTGCATCAACTATCTCTTCCACAAGTTCAGGAAACTGTAATAATGCAGAGCCTGCGAGTTTCTTGTTCACTTTTTTTGCTGGGCACCCCATATTGATATCTATGATCTGTGCACCGTTAGCAACATTGAATTGTGCGGCCTGCGCCATAAGCTCAGGATCAGCTCCTGCAATTTGCACCGCGCGTATACCCGACTCACCGCTGTGATCCATACGGTTCATCGATTTTTCAGTTTTCCAAACCTTCGGGTTTGACGATAACATTTCAGACACGGCCAAGCCTGCGCCTAAGCGGCGGCAAAGCTGNCCTGCCATTGGCGCGACTATTACATTATTCTCAAGTTGGTATGAACCGATACGCACTGTATTCAATAGGCCTCTTTTCAAGGGGCGCTAAGTTTACGGTTTTTTTAGGAAAAATCAAAGGCTATAAATTGAACAAAAGTGACTTTTTTTTGCCCTTTTCGTATTGACTTTTGATAACCGCATGACAAGCGGGTCGATTTGTTTGAAATTTAAACAAAAAATAATTTTGTCAAATTATGCGTGCTAATTTTCTAACTGTAAAAAAATAGTAAAGCCTGTTAAATACAGGCTTTACATGCAAGTTTTGAGTTAAAACTCTAAATTTATAAATGTATGCGGTTAGCTATTTTTTGTACCGCTTACACGAGTCCAATCACCCTCTAGTGCAATATCGTCAAGCTCAATAAACGGAGCGTAAATATCGGCAACCGATTGGGCTTGCTCTTCTAATATGCCCGACATAGCAATTTTGCCACCCGGTTTAAGTAATCCCAAAATTATACTGTGAAGCTCACGCAGCGGCTGCGCTAAAATATTAGCCACTACAATATCAGCACTAAACTCAGGTTGGTTTTCTGGTAGGTATACCTCAAGCTTATCGGCTACGCCATTACGTTGTGCGTTATCTAAGCTTGCTTCTAGTGCTTGCGGGTCAATATCAATACCTATCATGCGCTCTGCGCCAAGTTTAATGGCTGCAATACCTAAAATGCCCGATCCACAACCAAAATCAACTACCGTTTTGCCGGTTAGGTCTTGGCTTTCTAGCCATTTAAGGCACAGTGCCGTTGTTGCATGCGTACCCGTACCAAACGCAAGGCCTGGGTCGAGCAATACATTGACTGCATCTGGGTCTGGAATGTCGCGCCAGCTTGGGCAGATCCACAGTTTTTCGCCGAACTGGATTGGGAGAAAGTTATCCATCCACTCACGTTCCCAGTCTTTATCTTCTAGTTGCTCAATTTTGTATACCAGCGTGTCTTTAATTTCATCATGACGCTTAAGTAATGCAATTACAGCGTTCATATCATGATTGGCTTCAAATAGACCAATTACAGTGGTATCGGCCCAAAACTCAACGGTGCCAATTTTAGGCTCATAAATAGGGGTGTCTTTAGCGTCAATAAAAGTAACAGAGGCGCTGCCTGCTTCCATTAATAAGTCACTCACTGCATCTGCGGTAGCAGCATTGGCATTAATACGGATTTGGATCCAAGCCATGGTTGTTTCCTTTAAATAGAAAAAAGGCCGCTACAGCGGCCTTTTTAGTTTATATGAAGCGCTAAATTATTTAGCGTCTAAAAAGCTTTTTAGTAAATCAGAGCGAGAAGGGTGGCGTAATTTACGCAGTGCTTTCGCTTCTATTTGACGAATACGCTCACGTGTTACGTCAAACTGTTTACCTACTTCTTCTAAGGTGTGGTCGGTATTCATATCAATACCAAAGCGCATACGAAGTACTTTAGCTTCACGGGCTGTAAGGCCTGCTAGCACGTCGTTTGTTGCGCCACGAAGAGATTCCATTGTTGCCGAGTCGATTGGCGAATCAATAGTGGTATCTTCGATAAAGTCACCTAAGTGCGAATCTTCATCATCACCGATTGGTGTTTCCATCGAAATTGGCTCTTTGGCAATTTTAAGTACCTTACGGATTTTATCCTCAGGCATCATCATGCGTTCTGCTAATTCTTCAGGATTTGGCTCACGACCCATTTCTTGTAACATTTGACGAGAGATACGGTTAAGTTTATTAATCGTTTCTATCATATGTACTGGAATACGGATTGTTCTTGCTTGGTCAGCAATTGAGCGGGTAATCGCTTGGCGAATCCACCACGTAGCATAAGTCGAGAACTTATAACCACGGCGGTATTCAAACTTATCTACCGCTTTCATCAAGCCAATGTTACCTTCTTGGATTAAATCTAAGAACTGTAAACCACGGTTTGTGTATTTTTTAGCAATTGAGATTACAAGACGTAAGTTAGCTTCAACCATTTCTTTTTTCGCACGGCGCGCTTTTGCTTCACCAATGCTCATACGACGGTTAATGTCTTTGATACGCTCAATGCTTAAGCCTGTGCTTTCTTCAATTACACATAGCTTTTGAATGCAACGAATAATTTCAGGCTTCACTTCTTCAAGTTTAGCTGAATGTTTTTCGTTAGCATTTATTTCTAGGTCTAGCCACGCTGAGTCAGTTTCGTTATTAGCAAAGTGCTTAATAAACGTTTTCTTAGGTAGCTTAGCAATTTGTACCGCTTGTTTCATGATAAGGCGTTCTTGAATACGCACTCTATCCATCATTTCACGCATGTTGTTAACCATGCGATCAAACTGTTTTGGTACTAATTTAAAGGTTCTGAAAAGCTCGCCAATTTCAAAAATAGCGGCTTGAGAATCTGGGTGCGAACGCCCTTTTTCATCAAAGGTTGCGCGAGCTTTAACGTATAAATCACGTAAGTTTTCAAAGTGAATACGGGCTTCTTCTGGATCTGGGCCTGTATCTACTTCTTCTTCGTCTTCATCGTCATCGCTGTCTTTGTCATCTTCATTATCGTCTTCATCAAGTTGTTCTTCACTTAATTCAGAGCCAATGTGAGTTGCTGAGATTTGCGCTTCGTCTTCGTTAGGGTCGAAAAAGCCTGAAATAATGTCGCTTAAGCGCATTTCTTCTGCTTCAAACTTATCCCACTGTTCAAGTAGGTAAGTAATCGCTTCAGGGTATTCGGCAACAGAAATTTGTACCTGGTTGATACCTTCTTCAATGCGCTTAGCGATTACAATTTCGCCTTCACGTGTAAGAAGTTCAACAGTACCCATTTCACGCATATACATGCGCACTGGGTCAGTTGTACGGCCAATTTCTTTTTCTACAGTTGCAAGGGCTGCAGCAGCAGCTTCTGCTGCGTCTTCGTCTGTCGTGGTTTCTTGCATCATTAATTCATCAGCATCAGGCGCGTTTTCGCTAACCTTGATACCCATGTCATTAATCATGCTAATGATATCTTCTACTTGATCTGAGTCGATTATGTCTTGTGGAAGGTGATCATTTACTTCAGCAAAAGTTAAGTAGCCTTGCTCTTTACCTTTTTGAATCAGAAGTTTTAATTGTGACTGAGGAGTTGGATCCATAGAGATTGTTTCTTCCACTCTGATAAGTTGATACAACAGGCGTCATCATAGAGTTAGCCTTTTAACTAACTTTAATAATGTGACGCAGTGAATAGCACAGTATAACAGTTTAAATCAAGTCTGACTAGCTGTTACTCGCTTTTAGCGCTGTCATAAGTAAATGACATTCTAGTTTTTCATCACTTGATAAGCCCTGTGTCTTGTCCTTTATTAATAGGGTCTCTAGTCGATAATTTAAACACTGATCTTCAATAAATTTAAAAGTATTTTGAAAAACAGTCTCTAAACGCTCATCACTAATTTGGTGCTGCCATGTGGCAAGCTTTACTAGCGGTTCGTAATCCTCGGAATCTCTAAATGATTCGAGTAAAACTGCTGTGTTCGCATTGTCTTTTTGCAGTGCGCGCTCTTGTAAGCGCAGTAGCAAACCAATACCCGCTATGTTCATTTGCGCCAATTCTGGCAAATGGGGCACACTTTTAGCTAACTGTGGGTGCTGAATTAAAATACCAATAGCTTGGCGCATTGGGGTAATTTTAAATTTTCGCTCAACAGCGTGTTGTTGCTTTGGTGTTTTTAAGCGGCTATTTAGCTGCTCACGCGTACGGCCAATTAATCGCCCTAACTGCTCTAAAATATTTTCTTGGTAAAATTCACTCGGAATTTTTTCAATTAACGGCAAAGCAGCACTTAATAGCTTAGCTTTGCCTGAGTCGAGTGTTAGGTCTACTTCTTGGCTAAGCTTATTAAATAACACTTTGGTAAAATCATCTGCTTGGCTTAAGCGTTGCTCAAACTGTGTTTTACCTTCTTGCTGAACCAGTGAATCGGGGTCTTCGCCGTCAGGTAAAAATACAAAGTGTAATGCTTTGCCATCGTTTAAGTAGGGCAGGGCATTTTCTAGTGCTCGCCATGCCGCGTCGCGGCCAGCTCTGTCGCCATCGTAACAACAAATAACTTTGTCGGTGGTTCTAAATAGCGTATGCATATGCTCGCTTGTTGTTGCGGTACCAAGCGCAGCTACGGCATATTCAATACCTTGCTCTGCAAGTGCAACTACATCCATGTAACCTTCTACAATAAGTACATGTTCAAGCTTTTTATGTGCTTGTTTTGCCTCATAAAGGCCATATAGCTCAAAGCCTTTATGAAAAATACGGGTCTCTGGTGAGTTGAGGTATTTTGGCCCTTGGTCGGCTTGCATTACACGCCCGCCAAAGGCAATAACACGGCCACGTTTATCGCGAATAGGGAACATTAACCGATCGCGGAAAAAATCAAACTGTCTACCTGGTGTTTTTTCAGAGGCGAGCTTAAGCTCGACCAGCTGTTCTTTTTGCTCTTTTGTTCTGCCAAGCTGTTGGCACAGCGCTTCCCATTCGCTCGGCGCATAACCAATCATAAACTTTTTAACGGTTTCGCCACTTAAACCACGCCCTTTTACATAGTCAATCACCGCAGCAGAGTTACTGTGGTGCTTTAATTGATGCTGGTAAAAGCGTGCTGTGTGTAACATTAAATCGTAATCTGAGCGCTTTTGCGCTGCTGTGCGCTCAGGTGCTGAGCTACTGCCTTTCTCGCGAGGTACGTCTAAATTTAAAAGGCTTGCGAGCTCTTCTATGGCATCAACAAATTCAAGCTTGTCGTATTCCATAACAAACGAAATAGCGTTGCCATTAGCACCACAGCCAAAGCAGTGATAAAACTGTTTATCTTGAGAAACAGTAAACGAGGGAGATTTTTCGTTATGGAAAGGGCAGCAAGCTTGGTAGTCTTTGCCTGCTTTTTTAAGACCAACTTTAGAGTCTATTAGCTCTACAATATCTGTTCTGGCGAGTAAATCGTCAATAAAATTTCGTGGGATCTTTCCAGCCATGTTTTGTAAGTAGTCCTAACAATTGGTGAGGTGTAATTTCAACACAATGCGCGCATTTATAAAAGGGGTATCGGTAAGCTAAAAAGCTACATTATATCCATGGGCAATAATACTTAATCATTTTTAGGTGCTAAACCTGGTGCTAACAGCGTACAAAGCTAGGATATTGAAGGTAGAGCAGTGCAGGCGCAGCAAGTGATAGCCCTAAATAACCCATTTTACCTAGCCTTCGATGTGCTTTTGTAGCTACACAATAAATCACTTAATTATATGCACGAGCATTACTTAAAAGCGTTTTGTTTGTCTACTTAAACGAAGAAACCGAGCACTAGGCTCGGTTTGCTTTAATCATACTTTGTGTATGTGGGAGTATTAGGCTGTTAATCGTTGCTTAATTAAACCAGAAAGCTTGCCCATATCGGCACGTCCTTCGGCTTTGCTTTTGATTATGCCCATTACTTTACCCATGTCTTGCATACCTGCTGCATTAGTATCAGCAATAGCCGCATCAATAAGGGCAACTATTTCTTCTTCACTCAATTGTTGAGGTAAAAAAGTTTCTAGTGCTGCGATCTCATTGGCTTCAACTTCGGCTAAATCTTCACGCCCAGCATCTTTGTACTGAGTGTAAGAATCACGACGTTGTTTAACAAGCTTCACTATAACGGAGGTAATACCTGCGTCGTCTAGTGTTATTTGCTCGTCAATCTCACGTTGCTTGATTGCGGCAAGCACCATGCGAATAGGGTTAAGACGTTGTTTGTCTTTCGCTCTCATCGCATCTTTTTGCGCATCTTTTAGCGTTATTAAAAGGCTCATTTATACAAGACCTAATACTATTAGTATAATTTAACGCGACGTGCGTTATCGCGAGAAAGCTTCTTCATGTGACGCTTAACCGCTGCAGCTTTTTTACGCTTACGCTCAGCTGTTGGCTTTTCATAGTGCTCGCGACGACGAACTTCTGAAAGGATACCTGCTTTTTCACATGAACGCTTGAAGCGACGAAGTGCTACGTCAAACGGTTCGTTCTCTCTTACTTTAATTACTGGCATTAAAAATTCACCTACCTAAATTATGAGCGTTGCTCAAGTTGATCAAACATTGATCAAGTGGTTCAAAAATGGTGCGGTATTGTAATCCGAAGCAACACCACATGTAAAGGATAATATTAACAGAAATGCAGCGGCTTAAATAGTGTTAATTTGGCTGGCGTTGGTATAGCCTACAGAATACTTGCCCTGCTTTTTTTTCTTTAATTAACAGCCAGTTATCTGGTTGTGAAAAGCTGCTTAGCTCGGTTTCAACCTCAACATAAATGAGCGCGTCTTCGCTAAGCCATTGGTTATTTTCTAATAAATCACAGCTACTTTGCGCTAAGTTTTTACGAAATGGTGGGTCAACAAAAACTAAATTAAATGGTGAATTTGTATTCTTTTGCTCTAAATATGAGAGTGAATTAATGTGTTTTACCTGTGCATTTTCAAGCTTTAAGGTACTAATATTTTGCTCAATTTGCTTAGCAGCCGAGGCATCTAGTTCGATAAACGTGGTGCTTTTAGCAAACCGAGACAGCGCTTCAAAGCCAAGCCCACCAGAGCCTGCAAAGCAATCGAGTACTGTTGCATCGCGCGTATCTTGCATTAACCAATTAAACACGGTTTCTTTAATGCGGTCTGTTGTTGGGCGTAGCCCTTCTACATTTTTTACCGGCAGTTTACGGCCACGAAATTGCCCGCTGATTACTCTAATAAAGCCGTCAGTAGATTTGCTAATTGCTTTATTTTTCGTTGTTTTTTTTCTCATTTAGGTCACTAAAAAATGGTATAAGGGATCTAGCTCAGATAATATTGTGCGTAGTTTACGTTTAGCTTCATTTTTCAACCGCATTAAAAGTGTTACTATTTAGCACTTACGTTTTGAACGGTTGTTTGGCCGGCACGCTTTGCTGAGCCACACCAAGCTATTTCAAATTTTAGTTTATCAGATTTTTATAAGTGGTTATTAGCAAGTATGGCAAAAAAAAGTAAATTCATGTCTTGGCTCGGTTTTGGTAAGTCAGATAAAAAACAAGCAGAAGCTGATAAACAACAGGCATTAGCTCAGCAACAAGAGGCTGAGCGCTTAGCGGCAGAAAAGGCCGAAGCAGAGCGTGAAGAACAAGCGCGTATTGCTGCTGAAAAAGCACAAGCAGAGCGTTTAGCAATTGAAAAGGCTAATGCAGAGTTGCTTGCAAAAGAGCAAGCCGAAGCACAGGCGCAACAACAAGCACAAGCTGCACGTTTAGCTGAGCAAGAAGCGCAAATGCGTTTAGAGCAAGAGCGCATGGCTGCACAGCGAGCTGAGCAACAACGTTTAGACACAGAGCGTGAGCAAGCTGAGCAAGATGAAAAATTAGCAATTGAAAAAGCCAACGCTGAGTTGCTTGCGAAAGAGCAAGCTGAAGCACAGGTACAACAACAAGCACAAGCCGCTCGTTTAGCAGAGCAAGAAGCGCAAATGCGTTTAGAGCAAGAGCGTGTTGCAGCAGAAAAAGCTGAAGCTGAGCGTTTAGAACAAGAGCGTATTGCACAAGAACAGGCAGAAGCTGAACGTGCAGAGCAAGAACGTATTGCTGCAGAAAAAGCAGAAGCTGATCGCTTAGAACAAGAGCGTATTGCCGCAGAGCAAGCAGAAGCTGAACGTGTAGAGCAAGAGCGTATTGCCGCAGAGCAAGCAGAAGCTGAACGTGTAGAACAAGAGCGTATTGCACAAGAACAGGCAGAAGCTGAACGTGCAGAGCAACAGCGTATTGCAGCAGAACAAGCAGAAGCTGAGCGTTTAGAGCAACAGCGAATTGCTGCAGAACAGGCAGAGGCTGAACGCTTAGAACAAGAGCGTATTGCACAAGAACAGGGAGAAGCTGAACGCGCAGAGCAAGAACGTATTGTTGCAGAAGCAGAAGCTGAGCGTTTAGAGCAACAGCGTATTGCAGCAGAGCAAGCAGAGGCTGAACGCTTAGAACAAGAGCGTATTGCACAAGAACAGGCAGAAGCTGAACGTGCAGAGCAAGAACGTATTGCAGCAGAGGCCGAAGCTGATCGTTTAGAGCAAGAGCGCATTACGGCAGAGCTTGCAAAAGAAGAAGCTAAACTTGCCGAAAAGCCTAAAAAAGAAGGCTTTTTTTCACGTCTTAAAAAAGGGTTATTAAAAACCCGTGTAAATATAGGCTCTGGCTTTGCATCTATTTTTAGTGGTAAAAAAATAGACGATGATTTATTTGAAGATTTAGAAACACAGCTTCTTACCGCCGATTTAGGTGTTGATACCACCATGAAGCTGATTGATAGCCTTACTGATGCCGCCAATCGCAAGCAGCTTAAAGATGGCGATGCGCTTTATGACTTAATGAAGCAAGAAATGGCCGCAATGCTTAAAACAGCTGAGCAACCGCTTGAGATACGTGCTGATAAAAAACCATTTGTTATATTAATGGTCGGTGTAAACGGCGTAGGTAAAACGACAACCATTGGTAAGTTAGCTAAGCAATTTCAAAATGAAGGTAAGTCGGTTATGTTGGCCGCAGGTGATACCTTTCGTGCAGCAGCCGTAGAGCAGCTGCAAGTGTGGGGAGAGCGTAACAGCATTCCTGTTATTGCCCAGCACACTGGTGCAGATAGTGCCTCGGTGGTGTTTGATGCATTTCAAGCCGCTAAAGCGCGTAATGTAGATGTATTAATTGCCGATACAGCAGGGCGCTTGCAAAATAAAGACAACTTAATGCAAGAGCTGGAAAAAATAGCCCGCGTAATGAAGAAAATTGACCCTGATGCACCGCATGAAGTTATGCTAACCATTGATGCGGGTACAGGTCAAAATGCAATTAGCCAAGTAAACTTATTTAATCAATGTGTTGGTTTAACCGGTATTACCCTCTCAAAACTTGATGGTACTGCTAAAGGTGGGGTTATATTTGCGGTTGCAGATAAGTTTAATATTCCTATTCGTTACATTGGTGTTGGCGAAGGTATTGATGATTTACGCGCATTTAAAAGCGATGACTTTATTGACGCTTTATTTAGCCAAGATGAGGATGACGCTTAATACATAAAAGGGAGCTTGCTCCCTTTTTTGGTCTGTTTATCTTTTGAGATTAAACATGCGCTGCCCTTTGGACTATTTGCTTTTTATTGCTCGGTTTTACTTAGCCTTCTGGGCTACAAACCTTGCGCCGCGATTAAATAGCCTCTAGGCAGAGCAAATTTCAATCCTGAAAGGTCAGCAGGCCCTAGCTAAGGAATTCCATTTTACTAATTTGGGACTGGCATAATAAAAAATGATAAATTTTCAGCAAGTAAGTAAAACCTATCCGGGTGGGCATCGCGCTCTCGAAAAAGTTACATTTCATATTAAACCTGGCGAACTGGCTTTTTTAACAGGCCACAGTGGTGCGGGTAAAAGTACCTTATTAAAGCTCATTAGCTTAATGGAGCGCCCCTCTGCAGGCAACGTGCTAATTAATGGTGTTGATTTAAATAAAGTTAATTCTCGGCAAATTCCTTATGCGCGCCGCGATATTGGTATTATTTTTCAAAATCATCGATTGTTAGAGCGTTACACTGTGTTTGATAACGTTGCACTGCCGTTGATTATTGAAGGCACTCATCATAAACAAATCGCTAAACGAGTTCATGGTGCGCTAGATAAAGTAGGACTGTTAGATAAAGTTAAATGCCATCCTTCTACACTCTCAGGTGGTGAGCAGCAACGCGTAGGTATTGCCAGAGCGATTGTAAATTCTCCGCCTATTTTATTAGCTGATGAACCAACGGGTAACCTTGACCCCGAGCTCTCTATGGAAATATTAAGGCTTTTTGAAGATTTTAATAAACACGGTACGACAGTACTTATAGCAACACACGACCTTGGCCTAGTGTCGCGTTTAAAATACCGTAGCCTGACTTTAAAAGATGGCCGAATGCTTGAAGACCCACTTGCGGAGGGCACGCTGTGAGCTTGTTATTTAAAGGACGCCAAAACTCAAACGATAAACAAAAAAAATCAGCCATAGCTGGCGGTTATTTTTTTATTATTAATATTTTTCGCCAAGGTGTGCACAGTTTAGGTGAAATGTGGCGTACGCCACTTGCATCATTAATGACAATTGCTGTACTTGGGCTAAGTTTAACATTGCCTGCAACGCTTTATTTAGTCGTAAAAAATGTACAGCAAGTCAGTAGCGGGTTTGAAGAAGCCAGTGAAATATCGCTTTTTGTAAAAGAAAGTATGAGCGAACAAGAAACACAAACCTTAGTAAAGCGTTTAGCACTTTACGCCGAGGTAGAAAGTGTTGAATTTATTTCTAAGCAGCAAGCATTAACTGAATTTAAAGATGTGTCGGGGTTTGGGCAAGCTTTAGAGTACCTAGATAGCAACCCGCTACCCGATGTTGTATTAGTGACACCTACTAAGCGGCATCGCCAGCCTAATGCGGCTAAAGCGCTGCTTACAAAGCTTGAGAACGAGCGCGAAGTAGATTTTGGTAAGCTTGATATTGCTTGGCTTGAGCGCCTAAATGCATTATTAGACTTATTAAAAGAAAGTGTTATCACAATTGCTTTATTACTTCTTACCTCTGTCACGCTTATTATTGGTAATACGATTCGTTTATCGATTATGGATAAAAAAGAAGAAATACAAGTAATGAAGTTAGTAGGTGCTACCAATACATTTATACATGCTCCGTTTTTGTGGACCGGCATTTGGTATGGCGTTATAGGGGGCTTGTTTGCATTTATTTGTATTGCCTTAATGATGTGGTGGTTAACTAGCGCAGTAAGCAGCGTTGCAGGCGTGTATCAAACAAGCTTTTCGTTAATTGGTTTAACGCTTAATGAGTTTGGCGCATTAGTATTACTAGCAACCAGCTTAGGCTTTATTGGTTCTTACTTATCGGTAAACCGATATATTAAAGAAATTGAGCCTGATAAAGTATAAGTACGGCTGCTAATGGCTGACTCAAAAATGTCATGTTTGTATATTATTATCCTCAAATGAGGTTAGTTGTAAATGCGCTGTTACGCTTGCGCTAATCTCTTGCAATCCCTTAGTTCATCACTTATTCAGTCGTATGTAGTAGACTTAACATACACTAAAAAACCGCTTGATTTACGCTTAAAAAAAGTTTTAAATTGGGGTTAGCACTCTTAGAGAAAGAGTGCTAAGATGGTTTCAAATGTTTATCACCGAGGTGAAAAATGAGTAAAGATTTATACGCAATGGCACTTACAGTTGGGCAACAAAGCGCAAGTATGGACGGCTACCTTCAAGCGGTTAGCACAATTCCTATGCTTAAAGCTGAGCAAGAGAAAGAGCTAGCAACACGACTTCAAGAAGAAGGCGATCTTAGTGCTGCAAAGCAACTCATTATGTCGCATTTACGCTTTGTAGCACATATTGCTAAAAGCTACTCGGGTTATGGTTTACCGCAAGCCGATTTAATCCAAGAGGGCAATATAGGCCTGATGAAAGCGGTTAAGCGTTTCGACCCGAGTGTGGGTGTACGTTTAGTGTCTTTCGCTGTTCATTGGATTAAAGCAGAAATTCATGAGTTTGTGCTTAAAAACTGGCGCATCGTAAAAGTTGCGACCACTAAAGCGCAACGTAAATTGTTTTTTAATCTTCGTAAAAACAAAAAACGTTTAGGTTGGTTTAACCAAGCTGAAGTAAGCACTGTAGCTAATGAGCTAGGTGTGAGTGAAAAAGAAGTTCGTGAAATGGAATCGCGCATGAGCGGCCAAGACATGGGCTTTGACTTAACGGGCGACGATAACGACGACGCACCAACAAGTACATATTCACCAGTACAATACTTAACAGACGGCTCAGCTGATTTAGCTGACGATATTGAGCAGCAACAATGGCAAGAGCAGTCACATACTCGTTTATTTAGCGCGCTTAAAACGCTAGACGAACGCTCACAAGACATTGTAAGTGCACGCTGGTTGTCTGATGACAAAGCAACACTACAAGAGCTTGCTGAAAAATACAGTGTATCTGCTGAGCGTGTTCGCCAGCTAGAAAAAACAGCGATGAAAAAGCTGCAAAGTGCTATGAGCTAATAGCGCAAAAATAGTAAAACTTAAAAAGCCCTGCATTAATATGCGGGGCTTTTGCTTTGTGGCTATGAGTATTTTAATCAACGTTTTAGCTATTAATATTGCTTTTATTAGCTTAGTTGTATGGTTTAAATATACTTAAAATACCGCTTAAAGCTACCTAGCGTTGATCCCTTTACCTTGCGCCTGCGCTAATTGTATGTATTTTTTATGCACTAGTTGCGATACCGGAACTAACTCAAAGCCTTGCTCGGTGAGCTCAGGTAGCGCTTGGCGTAAAAAGTCGATGGTTTCTGGGTAGGGGTGGGCAATCGCTATGGCAAAGTGATGTTTAGTCGCTTTATATTTTAGCTCATCCAGCCTTTGCTGCAGTTGCTCATGCGTGGTTATATTGTCTAAAAACACATGGCGGCCAATATTTTCAACCCCAATAAAATTTGCCGCATTTTGCGCTTGGCTTAAGTCGGTAGTACGGCTATCTAAAAAGAATAAATTACGTTTTTTAAGTACTTCCATAGTCCACTTCATGGCTTGGCTTTGTTGAGTGAGAGCCGACCCCATATGGTTATTAACCCCTTTTACTTGCGGTAAGCTTGCCAGTGCGGTGCCTAAAGTTTTTTGTAGCTGTTCTTTATCCATATTTACAGTGAGCCCGCCAGGGCCGAGTGCTTTACCGTTTAAGGCTTGCATAGGTACATGCAATAAAAGCTCTTTATTTGCTTGGCTGGCAAGCGTGGCAAAAATTTGAGAGTAGGGTGTGTGGGGCAAAATTGAATACGACAATTGCCCTGGTAAGGTAAGAAATTCTAAATCTCGCTGATGATAGCCAATATCATCAATTACGATGGCTATTTGCTTTGCCCAAGCAGTGCTAGATACAAAGCAGATAGCCAACAACAGCCATTTTATTATTTTCACGTTTATAGTTTTTATTATCTTTTTAATTTATTAAGGGTATTTTTTAATCTCAGCGCCCGGTAATAAAGCTATCTCAGCAGCCATTTTTAGCGCTAACTGCCTTGAATTTACTTAAAATTTATAGCTAAAGAACAGCACAATCTAATAGTGTTAATATTTATTCTGTTATTAAATCGCTTACCTAGAGTTTAGATTATTTACTATTGCATGCTAAGTAATTGCTTAGCTTTTACTAACTGCAAGTCGCCCAGTATTTCATGTTCAAATTGTGGTGCATTTTTGTTCTGCTCATTTTTTATTATAACGGCTTTATTTGATTGTGGAAGGGTTGCTTGCGCAATTGCTACATCGGGGGTAACTCCTACGCCTTCAATCGATACGCCCGCAGGTGTAAAGTACTTAGCAGTTGTTAATTTTAGCGCTGTATTACCATCACCAAGTGGGATCAAAGATTGCACCGAGCCTTTGCCATAAGACTGATTACCAACCACTGTAGCACGCTTATTATCTTTTAAAGCAGCGGCGAGTATTTCAGCCGCAGAGGCCGAATTTTCATTAATAAGCACCACAATAGGCAAGCCTTTTAGTATGTCGCCTCGTTTGGCGTAGTAGGCTTGGTTAGCGTCGTAATAGCGCCCTTTAGTAGTGACTATAGTGCCGCTTTGTAAAAATAGATCCGCTACTGCCACTGCGCTTTGTAAAGTACCACCTGGGTTGTCACGTAAATCAATGACTAACCCTTTAAGGGGCGTGCGATAATCATTTTTAAGTGCAGCTACCTGCAGCGCCACTTCATGTAAGGTGTGATTAGAAAAATTATTTATGGCTAAATACCCAGTGCCTGAGTCGAGTAATTGGCTAGTGGCGCTTTCTAAGTTTATTTCTTTGCGATTTACCGCAAAGCTAATTGGTTGCTGCTGCCCTGCGCGTTGTATTGTTAGTTTAACCGCGTTAAAGCGGGTATCTTTTATCAACGCGGCTACTTGCTCTAAGCTACGTGTTTGCGTGTTTGTATCATTAACACTAACTATAATATCGCCCGCTAAAATACCGGCCTTTTTGGCTGGGGAGTTTTTAACAACACCAACAATAGTAATGTCACTGTCAATGTCTTTCACTTCAATGCCCACGCCAGTGTAATGGCCATTTGTATTGTTAAACAAAGCGTCTAAGTCATTTTCATTGAGGTATTTAGAATAAGGGTCTAGCTGGTCGAGTAAAATTTCTACTTGCTGATTATTAAAGGCACCCTGTGCACCTTTTGTCAGTGATAAGTCATCAACATAATAGGCTTTAATGTTGAAGAGTATTTCAGAAATTTGCTGACTTTTAAGATCTTTAACTGAGCTGGCAAGTAATGAATTACTAAAACAAAAAATAGCAATACAGGTCAATGCGCACAATAAAAACGAATAGCGCGTACGGGAAGAGGGAAATGAGCGTGTTTGTGGTATTTTTTGAGTCATCAGCTGCTCCTAATGCGGTGCAGCTGTTTTATTCACTTAAATACGTCTGCACCATTTAACAGGATTTACTGCGCGTCCTTTGTGGCGTATTTCAAAGTATAGACCAGAACTCGACTGTCCGCCGCTTTGACCTACTAATGCCAGCGTTTCGCCTTCTCGAACCATGTCGCCCACATCTTTTAATAATGTTTGCGCATGGCCGTATAGGCTCATAAAGCCCTCACCATGATCAACCACAATAACCCAGCCAAAGCCTTTAAGCCAATCAGCAAAAACGACTTGGCCATTATTAATACTGTTTACATTAGTGCCTTCTTTTGCACCAATTAACACGCCTTTCCAGTCTATGCCGCCATGTTTACGCTGACCAAATGTGTGTTTTAGCTTTCCTTTGCTGGGCCAATTAAGCTTGCCTTTGCTTTTATTAAGGCCGAGCAATTCAATTTTTTGAGTCTTCTCTTGCTCAAGTTCTTCAATGGTGGTGATTAATGTTTGCTCGTTGTCTTTTAAGTAATTAATCGAGCTTTTAGTGCTATTGAGCTGTGCTTGTAAGTTTTTAAGGTTAGTTTGGCGCTCGCTTTGGGCATTTACTAGCGCGCTTTGGCGTCTTTTTTGTTCTTCAAATAAGGCGGCTAATTTTTGTTTGGTTTTGGCAAGTGCAGCTTGGTTTTCTGCAATTTGTTGTTGTAGTACTTTAAGCTCTTCAATTTGCTCTATGCGCGCTTTATTTAAATAGTTGTAATAGCTTAAGGTACGCTCAAATTTAGCTGTGTCTTGCTGGTTTAAAAGCATCTTGGGGTAGTCGTCGCCCCCAGCCATGTAAGCACTTTTTAGCTGGGCGGCTAAAATGGCTTGAAATTGCACGTGTTGCGCTTTTAATTGCTGTGCTTTTTGTTGCTGTGCTTGTTGTTTTTGCTCGGTTTCTTTTACTGATTGCTCAGCCATATTGAGAGCTTTAGCGTTTTTAGCTATTTCTAGCTCGTGTTTTTTTAAGTTTTTTTGCAGTGCGGCAATTTTTTTTCGCTGTGCGTTGTACTCTGCTTGGCTTTGTTCTAATGCAGATTGCACTTCAGATAGGTCTTTTTTAGTGCGGTTTTCGTTAGCGGTTGCAGGGGCAACCACTAACGAAACCAATACAACTGTATAAACACTAAACCAATTTACTGGTTTGCTCATGTGTTATTTCAACGTCATGATTGGCGTACCGGTCATTTCGCTTGGTTGCTCCATGCCCATGAGGTGTAGCATAGTAGGTGCTACATCACTTAATGCTTTGCCTTCACTTGGCGTTGCATCGCGTCCTACATAAATAAATGGCACTGGCTCGCTAGTGTGAGCGGTATGAGCTTGGCCCGTGGCAGTATTTGCCATTTGCTCTGCATTACCGTGATCGGCTGTGATAAGTGCTTCACCGCCAAACTCATCTAGCGCTTCTACCACGCGGCCTATACATGCATCAACAGCTTCACAGGCTTTAACCGCGGCTTCAAACACACCAGAGTGACCCACCATATCGCCATTCGGGTAATTACAAATAATGGCATCAAACTTACCGCTTTTAATAGCTTCAATAAGTTTGTCGGTTAGCATTTCAGAATTCATTTCTGGCTGAAGGTCGTAAGTGGCAACCTGTGGAGAAGGAATTAATTCGCGTGATTCGCCTTCAAATTCATCTTCGCGTCCGCCACTAAAGAAAAACGTAACATGAGCGTATTTTTCTGTTTCAGAAATACGTAGCTGCGTTTTGCCATTTTTTTCAAGCCATTCACCTAATACGTTTACCAATGGCGTAGGGCCAAATGCGACAGGGGCATCAATATCGGCTGAGTATTCTGTCATCATTACAAATGCGCTTAACTGTGGTGATTTTTTCTTTTCGAACCCATCAAAGCCTGGCTCTACAAAGGCACGGGTGATTTCACGGGCGCGGTCTGCTCTAAAATTAGCAAAGATGATAGTGTCGCCATCATTAATTTGTGCTGCTTCAGTGCCTTGTGGCGTGATGGTGGTTGGAGCTACAAATTCATCGTTTTCGTCGCGCTCATAGGCGGCTTCTAATGCCGACACACCATCAGCATAATTAAACTCGCCTTCACCTAATGCCATTACATTGTAGGCTTTTTCTACACGGTTCCAACGGTTGTCTCTGTCCATGGCGTAATAACGCCCCACAAGAGACGCTAAGCGGCCACAATTTAGCTCGGCAAATAAGGCTTCTATACGCTCTATTGATGCTTTAGCACTGCGTGGTGGTGTATCACGGCCATCTAAAAAGCCATGAAAATATACTTCTTTTGCACCGCGTTTAGCGGCTAATTGAATACTTGCGACAATATGATCTTCGTGGCTGTGAACACCACCTGGGCTTAATAAACCCATAATATGCACGGCTTTGCCTGCAGCGACTGCTTTATCGATGTTTTCAACAAGTGCAGGAGTTGAGTCAAATTCGCCATCGTTGATTGCTTTGGTAATGCGAGTAAAATCTTGATAAACAACACGACCAGCACCTAAATTTACATGGCCTACTTCTGAGTTACCCATTTGCCCTTCAGGTAAGCCTACATCTAAACCTGAGCCTGAAATTAATGTGCGTGGACGGGTTGCCCATAGGTTGTCTAAAACGGGGGTGTTGGCTGCAAGAATCGCATTGCTTTGCTCATCTTCGCGGTATCCCCAACCGTCTAAAATCATTAATACCAGTGGTTTTTTATGCTCTGTCATAATAGCTCCTGAAAATTAGCACCTGTTGATGGGTACTGTGCGCCGAAAGGTTATCTGGTTAGTTTTAGCATACCGTGTTTTAGCGCCAGAATCAGCACTGAGAACAAGATATTAAATTTTTTACTTACTTTCATATATGGGGTGCTTTATGTGTTTTTAAAGCGCAGCAAACTCGCATTTTAACTTGGTTTGGGTATACTTGCGTGGCTAAAGTACAAAATACCTAGAATATTAGGGCGTGTTGCACTTTGGTGGCTGAATTTGCAGCAGTATGTTTGGTTTTTAGGTAAGGCAGAGCCTATGAAGTGTGGTTATTCCCCATAAATAGGCGATAACGTAGCATAAATACCAAACATGCGCTGCCCGTAGGGTTTTTTCTAGGGACTATTACCTTTTTGTTACCTACATGGATGTAGGTAAGGGGCGTGAGCAGGACGCGGAAGCTTTGCTCGGTTTTTACTTAGCCCACTAGGTTACAAATCTCGCGCCGCGATTTAATCGCCCCTAGATTGAATAAATTTCAATCCACAAAGGCCAACACGCCCTAGGTTTAGAACATAATTTCATAATGGAAGTAGAATGGATCAATATATTGAATTTATTACAAATCATCCTATTTTAAGCCTAGCTTGGGTTGGTCTTGTATTCCTTATTGTAAGCGGCTGGATAAAGAGCAAGTTTTCAGCAGTGAGAGAAATAAACCCACAGCAATTAACACTTCTTATTAATCGTGAAGATGGCAAAGTAGTTGATATTCGCGCTCAAAAAGAATTTAACGCAGGTCGTATTGCGGGTGCTGAACACTTAAGCCCTGAAAAAGCAAAACAATCTGACTTTTCAAGCCTTGAAAAGCACAAGAGCAAACCCATTATACTAGTATGTGCCACAGGCATGACTGCTCAAGGTATTGCTAATGCAATGCATAAAGCAGGCTTTGAATCGGTTTATGTATTATCAGGTGGTATGGGGTCGTGGCAATCTGCCAGCCTTCCAACTACAACAGGTCGCTAATCAGTTTAGTAGTACCGATAGAGGATTTATTATGAGTAATGTTGTTTTATACACCAAAGCGTACTGTCCATTTTGCCAACGTGCTCTTGCACTTTTAAACAGTAAAGGCGTTGAGTACACAAATGTTGATATTGGTGTTCAACCAGAGCTTCGCGATGAAATGATTGCTAAAGCAGGTGGTGCAAGCACAGTACCGCAAATTTTTATTAATGATGAACATATCGGTGGCTGCGACGACATGATGGCTATTGAAGCGCAAGGTAAACTTGACGCTAAGCTAAATGCTTAATTTTAATTATAAAAACTAACACGTAGGAAGCACAATGAACGAAGAAAATCAAAACGCAGCAGCACAAGAAGGTGGCGCACAATTTACTATTCAACGTATTTACACTAAAGATGTATCGTTTGAAACGCCTAACTCGCCTGCGATTTTTCAAAAAGAATGGACGCCAGAAGTTAAGCTAGACCTAGACACGCGCTCTAATAAGCTAGACGAAGGTGTGTTTGAAGTGGTTTTAGCACTAACGGTTACTGCTTCTATCGGTGAAGAAACTGCGTTTTTATGTGAAATTCAGCAAGCCGGTATTTTTACAGTTGGTGAGCTTGAAGAAGTACAACTAGCACATATGCTAGGTGCATACTGCCCTAACGTGTTATTCCCATACGCGCGTGAAGCCGTATCTAATCTTGTTAACCGTGGTACTTTCCCACAGCTTAACCTTGCGCCAGTGAACTTTGATGCGTTATTTGCACAATACATGCAACAACGTACTGCGCAAGCTGAGCAGGTTTCAGCAGACGCATAATTTATGAGTACAGCAACTTCAGCTGTTACTGTATTAGGAGCGGGGTCTTACGGCACCGCTCTTGCTATTTGCTTAGCCCGAAATGGTCACCAAGTGACACTTTGGGGTCGCAATAGCGACGACGTTGCCACGCTTGCAGCTGAGCGGAAAAATCAACGTTACCTTCCTGATGTACCATTCCCCGACACTCTTTTATTACAAGCCGATTTACAACAAGCCGTAGCCAGCAGTGCCATTGTACTTGTGGTTGTGCCAAGCCATGCCTTTGCAGATACATTGCAGCAAATTAAACCTGCGCTGGTTGAAGGTGCGCAAGTTGCGTGGGCAACAAAAGGGCTTGAGCCAAATACTGGTCGCTTGTTACAAGAGGTTGCCCTGCAGGAACTAGGTGATGAGATGCCGCTTGCGGTTTTATCAGGGCCAACCTTTGCAAAAGAAATGGCAATAGGGCTACCTACTGCGATATCGGTGTCGTCTACCTCAACGGAGTTTGCGCAACAACTTGCAGATTTACTCCATTGTGGGCGCTCGTTCCGCGTGTATAACAACGATGACTTTATTGGCATTCAGTTAGGTGGCGCGGTTAAAAACGTAATAGCCATTGGTGCAGGTATGTCTGATGGGGTGGGCTTTGGTGCTAATGCACGTACTGCACTGATCACTCGCGGCTTAGCTGAGCTAACGCGCTTAGGGTGTGCCTTAGGTGCAAAGCAAGAAACCTTTATGGGTATGGCTGGACTTGGCGATTTAATCTTAACATGTACCGACAATCAATCGCGCAACCGTCGCTTTGGTTTGGCATTGGGTAAAGGTGAAGGGGTTGATGCTGCTATTGAGTCTATTGGGCAAGTTGTTGAAGGCTTTAGAAACACAAAAGAAGTGTATTTATTAGCACAACGCGCCGGTGTAGAAATGCCTATTACTGAGCAAATTTATAAAGTACTTTATGAAAATAAAGATATGAAAGAAGCCGCCATGGCGTTATTAGGCCGAGAGCAGCGCGCCGAATAAGTGAGCATATAATGCCCACTTTATTAAAAGCATGAACATGCTTTGCTATTAAAAAAACCGACGCTATGTCGGTTTTTTATTGTTTGGTACAAGGTGTTTATTGCGCGTTAGGAAAGCCTAGCTGGCGCCATGATTCATAAACGAATACCGCCACAGCGTTAGATAGGTTCATACTACGGCTATTGGGCTGCATAGGAATGCGCACACGCTGATCGTTAGGCAGCGCTTGAATCATCTCATCGGGGAGGCCGCGAGTTTCTGGCCCAAATACCAAGCAATCACCGGCTTCATAACTGGCTTCGTGATGAAACTGGCTGCCTTTAGTGGTGCATGCATACACTTTTTTAGGTTGGCACTTTTCAAGGTAGGCTTCAAACGAGGCATGGCGCTGTACATTACTAAACTCGTGGTAATCTAGCCCGGCACGTTTTACTCGCTTATCGTCCCACTCAAAACCTAATGGCTCAATTAAATGCAATGAGTAACCTGTGTTTGCACACAAGCGTATGATATTTCCTGTATTTGGTGGAATTTCAGGTTGATATAAAACGATATCCAGCATAATGCGCCTTTCTATTAATCTATAATTTGACGAGTGGCAGTATACACGAAACCGGTAAAAAAAATGATATACTCGCGCCATTGAATACCGCAAGTAGTGAATATTAACGTGCATCACCGTAGTTACGAATTTTGGGTTAAAACATCAAGCATAGTTACCATGGTTATGGTTAGCTTAATGATAGCCGCTAAAACCTGGGCATGGTTGGCATCGGGTTCAGCTTCTATGCTTGGCTCATTAACCGATTCATTAATGGATATTACCGCCACGGCCATGAGCTTTTTAGTACTAGGGTATGCACTGCGCCCAGCAGATGACGATCACCGTTTTGGCCACGGCAAAGCAGAAGCCCTAGCCGGACTTGGCCAGGCTGCGTTTATAGCAGGGTCGGGGTGCTTATTGGCGTTTCATGGTATTGAGCGATTATTTAACCCAATTGTGCTTAGTCATTCACTGTTAGGTGTGTGGGTGAGTATATTTGCTATTGCTTGTACGTTAGTGATTGTGTTTTTTCAGATCAAAGTGGTTAAGCATACCGAATCCATCGCTATTAAAGCAGACTCGGTGCATTACAAAGGGGATTTAATTTTAAATGCGGCGGTATTACTTGCTATTTTGCTCTCGTACTATGGGGTGTTATACGCAGATCCGCTGTTTGCCATAGGCGTTGCCGGTTACTTACTTTATAACAGTTGGGATATTGCGTGTGAGAGTGCCGATCATCTTATGGATAAAGAACTCCCAGATGATGAAAAGCAAAGTATTTTAGATATTGCTAACGCACATAAAGATGTACACGGTGTACATGATATTCGCACTCGCCAAGGCGGTAAAATTAAGTTTATGCAAATGCACTTAGAGCTTGATGATCATTTAAGTTTAATACGTGCCCACAATGTGGCTGACGATGTAGAAAAGGCGCTTGCCGAGCGCTTTGACTCTGAGGTTGATATTTTAATTCATCTAGATCCGCTCTCGGTGGTACCTAAGTATCAAACGAAGAACAAAACTGATACAAGCGCATAAGCACAGGTTTTCTAATTTCGTCGCGTTCAAACAATAGCTCGTGCTTAGCCCCTGCAAAGCTTTTCAGCTCGGCGTTAGGGAGCCTATTTACGAGCTTTTGTTGCGCGTTGTTATCAACCACTTCATCGTTTTGTGCGCTGGCAATAAAAATAGGGAGGTTGATTGTGTGGGTATCCACGGCAGACATAAAAGCAAAGCTTGCATTTAACNTGGCTGTTGCTGATAAGTGAGCCTAAAGAGGTTGTACCGCACTTGGCTGCTGGTTAAAGTATTAAGCGCAAATTCTTCTGGGTTGTAATCGTTTTGCCCTAGCGCATAACTGTAGCCAAAACCGAGCTTTGTGGCGGCGCTGGCTATAAATTTAGCTACCGGTTTAGGAATACCTTTAGTGTAAATATCAAACATGGGCGCAGACAAAAACGCGCCGCTGAAAGTATGCGGGTAATTTGCAAAATAATCGTACGCTATAGCGCCACCCATAGAGTGGGCTAATAATATTTTTTTGCCTTGCCAGTGTTTATTTACAATATGTTGATTAAATAAATCTAAGTCGGCACTGTAGTCACTAAAGCGTTTTACATACCCTTTGTGCTTATTTTTTAACGGTCGATACGAGCGGCCTTGCCCCTGGTGGTCGGCTATAAATACCGCATAGTTATTAGTATAAAGCTCCCACAGCAGCTCTTTATATTTTTCAAGCCCTTCTATGCGCCCAGAGCTAATTACTATGGCAGTGTTAGCTGTTTCTGGCACTGCGTAAGCAAAAAACAGTTTACCTTCAGATGCATTAAAATAGTTTTTATTAAGTACATTTTCGTAAAAGTGATTAATGCGTGCTTGGTTACTTTCAAGCGCTGATTCGGTACTGTAAAACATGCTTACTCTTTAATTAGTGGCAGGGTGATATTGGCACAAAGCCCGCCTTTTTCTTTATTAGATAGCGCTAAACTACCGCCGTGGGCAATAATAGCATTTTTAGCGATAGCTAAGCCAAGCCCTGTGCCGCCACTTACTCTGTCGCGAGCATCAGATTGCCTAAAAAAGGGCTCACAAAGCTTGCTAAGTTGCTCATTTGGAACGCCAGGGCCATCGTCGCAAATCTCTATATAGATTTGGTTGTTGTAGTGTACGTTAAAGCTAATGTTGCTGTGCGCGTATTTTATTGCGTTACGTAATAGGTTTTCGAGTGCGCTGGCAATTAATGATTCATCGCAGCTTAGCATTACATCGGCATTGCCACTAAAAGTAAGTGTTTTAGTATTTTGCTTGGCTTCAAACTGCGCATCGTTTAATACGTGCTCTACTATATCTTTTAACGATTGCTTTTGCAGTGACAGTGTTTGGCTTTGCGCTTCTAAACGCGACACTTGCAGCACGTCGGCAATCATTTTATCAAGCTGGTTTGCTTCTTTTTCTATACGTAATAAATACGATTGGCTTGCCTCGTTGGCTTGCATTTGTGCAAGGCCCGTTGCCATTTTTAAACGCGTAAGCGGGGAGCGTAACTCATGAGATATATCAGCCAGTAAGCGCTTTTGGGCACTAATAAGTTGTTCAAGCTGATTAGCCATACTGTTAAAGTCGCGCCCAAGTACTCCTAACTCGTCTTTTCTGCTTGCAGGTATGGCAACTCGCGCTGATAAATCGCCAGATGAAAGTTTTATAGCTGCTTTTTTAAGGCTGTTAATTGGGGCGATTAAATTGCGACTAAAAATAAAACTCAGGATTAAAGAAGCAAAAATAGCCACGAGTACTTTCATCCAATTTGGCATTAACTTAAAGCGCATGAGCAAAGGAGGTTGGTGGTTAATGTCTATTTCGTAGAGGTAAAACTGCCCCTCTGGCACGTTAATATTAATAGGGCCGAAAGCTTGGTATTTTTCGGTAAAAATGACCTGTGGCGCCAAGTTTTGACTAAAGCTAAGTAAGTTTAAATCTATTTCAGCGGGGATCTCTTTATTGCTTAATGCGTCTTCGGGTTGTGCTGCGCCTAAAAATAAAATTTTTCGTTTTGAAAGCCTAGGGTGCGACAAAACATCAGCAAGGGTGCGCTTGTGTTTAGTGGCGCTTCGCTCAATGCTTTTGGCAGTATAAATTAGGTTTTTTTTCATTGGCCCACGCAAAGGCTCGGTGCTTACTGCATTAATTGCCGTAATGTTGCTTAAAAATATAAGCGCAGCCACCGTGCCCGTTATTGTTAGCCAAAACCAAATAAATATTTTAAAAAATAAATAATGCCGAGGGTGCTTTAGCCATGCAAAGTAATGTTTATTACTCACCTTGGATGAAGACATAACCTGTTCCTCGCATTGTTTTTATTCGCTCGCCTTGAATATGCTCAGCTATTTTTTTTCGAATATTGCTAACGTGCATATCAATTGAGCGGTCGAACGAAGCTAAGCGCCTGCCTAATACTTCTTCACTTATTTGCTCTTTACTAACAACTTCGCCGGCGTTTTTAATTAGTAACACCAGTACTTCGTACTCTGTGCCAGTAAGCGTGAGGGTGTGCTCGTTAATAGCGGCCTCTCGGGCTGCCAGATTAACCGTAATGCCATTTATATTCATTTTGCTAGGCGTTGCAACGTTTAGGCTATTTATGTGCTCTATACGACGGGTAATAGCTTTTACACGGGCAAGTAACTCGCGGTGATTAAATGGTTTGGGTATGTAATCGTCTGCGCCTAGCTCTAAGCCAAAAATGCGATCAAAGTCTTCGCCTTTTGCAGTGAGCATAATAACTGGTGTTAGCTTTGTTTGCCTAAGTTGTTTAAGTACCTCAAAACCATCAAGGGTGGGGAGCATGACATCAAGCAATATCAGCGCGTAGTCATTTGATAGAGCAAGCTTTAAGCCTTGCTCACCATCGTGAACGCTTTGTACGTCAAAACCTTGCGCGGCTAAATATTCAGTAAGTAGTTCGCACAAACCTGTGTCGTCATCAATCATTAATAGCTTCATTTCAAACCCTTAGGCAATTTCTATATGGTTATTTTACTTCTTAAATTGTGCAAAAGTGAATCTTTACACAACCTTTACACTGCTTTGCGTTACTTTGCGTTGCAAGATGTATAGTTAACTCACTGACTTAGCAGTCACAACCAAATTCAATCCATCCAATATTAAGGTGATGATTATGACTAAAGTAAATACACTTTCAAAATTAGTACTTATTTGTGGTCTAGCAACGGCTACACTTGGCGCCGGTAGCGTATTAGCAAAAGGCGGCATGCACGATAAGCAAGGCCATTCTCAAGCGCGTTTTTTATTATCTGAGCGCGGTGCTGACAAGCTTGATTTAACGCAAGAACAGCAAACTAAGCTTGAAGCTATTTTTGAAGCGCAAAAAACACAGATGAAAGCAGTGCGCGGCGATGATAAAGAAGCCCGTAAAGCACAGCGTAAGGCTCAAAAAGAGAAAATGGATGCCCTACTTAGCGCACCAACATTTGACGAAAACGCTGCAAAAGAGCTATTAGCTGCACGCCACGAAAAAGGCACTGAGTTTGGCTTAATTAAGCTAAAAACACAGCATCAAGTAATGCAGGTACTTAACGCAGAGCAGCAAGAAAAGTTTGCAAAAATGCAAAAGCGTATGGGTAAAAAACACCGTAAGCAAAGAGACTAATTTATAGATTAAACACTAAAAAGCCAGCTTAATGCTGGCTTTTGTCGTTTAAGAGGGTGAAAAACGTTTATTTAAAAAAGTCGTCATCGTTTTTAGCCATCATCTCTTCAATATCTTCAATCATATCTTGGCTAATTTGGTTAGCCGAGGAAATAGGCGTTGATATTTTATTGTTCTCAAAAGACCATTCACCTAAATCAATAAGCTGACAGCGCTTAGAACAAAAAGGTCGGTGTGGGCTTTGCTGTGACCATTCAACTTTGTTTTTACAGGTTGGACAGTTAACAATTGTTGGCATACTTTACTCTCTACAATGTGTTTTAGCCCTAATTAGGGCTATCACTTTTACATATTGGTTACGCGATTAATTTCAGCCAGAGACGTTAAACCATCGGCGGCTTTTCGTAAACCCGATAATCGCAAGTTATTAAACCCAGCTTGTAGCGATACCTCTGCGATTTCGAGCGAGTTGCCACCGCGCATAATAATTTGTGCAATTTCAGGGGTAATTTGCATTACTTCGTAAATACCCACACGGCCTTTGTAACCATCGGTGCAATTTTCGCAGCCTTTGGGTGCGTATAGTGTCATATCTTCAATTTGTGTTGTGCTAAATCCTTGACGAGCCAATTCTTCTGCTGGCAGTGTTTCTGGAGTTTTACACTTAGGGCATAAACGCCTAGCTAAGCGCTGGGCAATAATCAAACTTATAGAGCTTGCCACGTTATACGCAGGCACGCCCATATTTAATAAACGTGTTATGGTTTCGGGCGCTGAGTTGGTATGTAGTGTTGATAACACTAAGTGACCCGTTTGCGCCGCTTTAATTGAAATTTCTGCGGTTTCTAGGTCACGTATTTCACCTACCATCACTACATCTGGATCTTGACGTAAAAATGCACGCAGGGCGTTAGCAAAGGTCATTTCGGCTTTAGGGTTAATTTGTACTTGGTTAACCCCTTCAAGGTTTATCTCTACCGGATCCTCGGCGGTACTAATGTTACGCTCTGGCTGGTTAAGTATATTTAAACCTGTATAAAGCGATACGGTTTTACCAGAGCCCGTTGGGCCGGTAACTAGTATCATGCCTTGTGGTTGCCCAAGCGCATCCATGTAGAGCTTTTTTTGATCCTCTTCGTAACCTAATACGTCAATACCTAGCATAGCGCTTGATGAATCAAGAATACGCATTACTATTTTTTCGCCCCATAATGTAGGCATAGTACTTACACGAAAATCGATGCTTTTACGCTCTGTAATTTTTAATTTAATACGGCCATCTTGTGGTTTACGTTTTTCAGCAATATCGAGCCTCGACATTACTTTGATACGCGCCGATAGCTTACTTGCTAATGTATTTGGTGGGTTGGCAACTTCATGCAAAATACCGTCAATACGAAAGCGAATACGGTATTTGTGTTCGTAAGGTTCAAAGTGTAAATCAGAAGCGCCTTTTTTAATGGCATCCATTAAAATTTTATTGATATAAACAATGATTGGCGCATCGTCTTTATCATCATCTTTAGGTGTGGTTTCTTTAGGGCCTTCACTATCTAGGTCGGCAAACTCTTTAAATTCATCGGCGCTTAAATCTAAGCTGCCTGCAGCATCAAGTAGTTGCTCAATTTTGTTATCTAGCTGAATATAGTCAACCACGACTATTTCGCACGATAAGCCGGTGCTAAATTCAAAGTTTTCAAAGGCACCGTAGTCAGTTGGATCTGAGGCGGCAATGTATACTTTTCTGCCTTTTTGAACCAGCGGTAAAATGTGGTGTTTACGTATTAGCTTTTCTTTAACTAAGTCTTCGGGGATTTGTGCAGGGTCGAAGTCTTTTAAATCAAAATACGGTACGCGAAATAAGTCTATACATTGTTCAGCTAAGTCGTTGCTGTCAATTTTTCCACATTTAGATATAAGCTCGGCGGTTGAGGCAAACTCTTGCTGTTTTGCTTTTACGGTATCGGCATCAATGCGGCCAAGCGTTATAAATTTTCTCAATAACGGTGAGTTAATATTCATTGCGCACCTATTTTAGTCCTTCAATAGTTAACAATTTATCAGAAAAAAGCAGGTGATTAAATTCGCTGTGCTTATCAACACCTTTTTTGCTAACCAAATTACGAGTTTATGTTGTTATGACCGCATTAAGGGGCATTAGTTGTATTTTATACTGCATATTGTAGGTAATTTTTATGAAGAACAACAAGTTCTGCATGAACAAGCGATAAATCGCGGTCATTATTTAGAATATCATCAGCTTTTTGTTGTTTTTCTTCACGCGGCATTTGCGACGCTATAATGCTATTTACTTGCTCAAGGCTAATATTGTCGCGTTTTATAGTACGTTCAATCTGCACAGGCTGTGGTACATCAATCAATAAAGTGCGGTTGCAGTATTTGTTAAGTTTATTTTCAAACAATAATGGTGCAACTAATACAACATAAGCACTGCTTGCATTATTTAAATCGGTGAGTATTTTCTCCCGAATGAGCGGGTGTAATAGTGCGTTAAGCCAATTTTTATCATCATCGTTGGTAAATATTTTAGTGCGCAGCGCTGCTCTGTTTAATGTGCCATCGGGTAGTAAAATACCCTCGCCAAAGTGTTCAATGATTGCATTTAGCCCTGTGCTGTTAGGGGCTACTACTTGGCGAGCAATAATGTCGGCATCAACAACGCAAATACCTAGCTCTTCAAACATATTACTAACAGCCGTTTTACCGCAGCCAATACCGCCTGTTAAACCCAATACCCAATTGTTTATTTTAGTTGCTGGCTTATTCATACTAATAACCAATTAAATTAAAATACGCAGCTTGAATTTGAGCGCCCCACAGCAGTGTTATCCAACCCGCTATGGCTAAGTAGGGGCCAAATGGAATGGGGGTTGCTTTGTCTTTACCTTGAATACTTAAAAGGGCAATACCAATAATGGCGCCCACCACGCTTGAAAGCAAAATAATGGTTAATAGTGACTGCCACCCAAGCAGTGCGCCAAATACGGCCAGTAACTTAAAATCGCCATAGCCCATGCCTTCCTTGCCGGTTAATAGCTTAAATAACCAAAATACACTCCACAGGCTTAAATAGCCGCAGGCTGCCCCCNAAGCCATACTAAAGGTAAAGTGAGCTGGTCGGGCAAGAGCATATGGTCAATATCAATAAAGGTGAGCGCCACTAAAATCCAGGTTACAAAAATATATAAAAGGGCGTGCTCAGTAGCCCCAAAACTGTAGGCAATAACTAAACTTAATAGCGCGGTAATGGCTTCAACTATTGGGTAACGTGCTGATATTGGGTTACTACAATTAGCGCATTTACCTTTAAGCACAATCCAGCTAATAATAGGTATATTCTGCCAAGGCTTAATCGCGGTTTTGCATTTAGGGCAGGTAGAATTTGGTTTTACTAAATTAAATGGCTCATTGGTGTTGGTTTGTGTAGGTTTGTTTGTTAATTCATCTTCTAATAATAATCTACATTCACTTTGCCATTCTCGCTGCATCATTAACGGAAGTCGATAAATAACTACATTTAAAAAACTACCTACACATAAACTAATTAAGCCAACCGTGGTTAAATAAAACCACTGCTGACTTTGCATCGCAGAGGTTATATCAAGAAAAAGATTTTCCATTAAAATACCTAACTTCAGGCCATTTATAGGCCAATTTTATTTCGCTGTGTTGAATAGTTCTTACTATTCATTTTATCTTGCAAGCTATTAATTAGCGTTTGAAATTTTGCTTACAGCTTACAGTTATGTTTTTAAATTACAGAGCCTAACTGGAAAATAGGCAAGTACATAGCCACAATTAAGCCACCTACAAGCACGCCAAGCACAGCCATAATAAGTGGCTCTAATAAGCTAGATAAGCCATCAACTGCATCATCAACTTCTTGCTCGTAAATAGTTGCTACTTTGGCTAGCATACCATCTAACGATCCAGACTCTTCACCAATGGCCACCATTTGAATAACCATGTCGGGGAATATTTTAGAGTTACGCATCGCCCAGTTCATTTGATTACCCGAGCTCACCTCTGCTTTAATATCTAAAATAGCATAACGATACACAGCATTACCGGATGCACCAGCAGCTGAGTCGAGTGCATCAACAAGTGGTACACCTGCAGCAAAGGTGGTCGAAAGCGTACGAGCATATCGTGCAACAGCGGCTTTGTTTAAAATCATGCCAATTATAGGCAGCTTTAATATAGCTCTGTCGGTTGCATCTCTGAGTTTTAAGCTTCTGAGTTTAGCTTCTTTAAAAGCATAGCCAAAGCCAACAAGTGCTATTAACATCATCCACCAATATTCCTGCATAAATTCAGAAATGGCGATTACAAATAAAGTAAAGGCAGGCAACTCTGCGCCAAAGCCATTAAATATATCTTGAAACTGCGGTACTACAAATATAAGCAGTATTGAAGTAACGATAAGAGCCACAACTAAAACCGCGATAGGATAAAACATGGCTTTTTTAATTTTTGATTTAAGCGCTTCGGATTTTTCTTTGTATAAAGCTACGCGGTCAAATATTTTATCAAGCGCGCCTGATTGCTCGCCTGAAGCGACTAAATCACAATATAAATCATCAAAATAGCGAGGGTGTTTTCGTAGCGCTTGGCTAAGCGGCTGACCTGCTTTTACTTCATCGCCGATAGTCTCCATCAGCTTGGCTACGCTTTTGTTGGTAGAGCCTGTACCTATCATTTCAATAGCTTGAATGAGTGGTACGCCGGCCATTAACATAGTAGCGATTTGTCGTGTGACTAAAGCGATATCTCTCGGGGTGATTTTTTGTAGACGAGTCCCGAATAGAGGTTTAGCTTTTCGCTTTACTTTTGATGGTGTAATACCTTGTTTTCTAAGTTGGGCTTTAACTAATGCAATACTGGCTCCAGTCATCTCACCCTCTAACTTTTTACCACGTGCACTTACGCCCACCCACTCGAAGGTATCTTGATTATGCTTTTCTATTTTTTTTGTCACATTTTGACCTTAACCACTTAGGCTGCAAGATTGAAAAGAAATTACACCATGATTCCAGTAGCTAGGACCATACTGCGGGGAGTGAATACATAACTTACTACTCAAAACAAGAAGTAAGTATATACATATAATGATAACTAAAATGATGATTTTCCTCTTGCTTAAAACCAAAGTCTCCATTTTTATGTTAAGTGCGTAAGCAAGTAGCAGTCCCCAAAAGAAAAATAAAAAGGTTTGTGGAAGGGGCATTACAATTATTCCACTGAAAAGAGAATATACTATTAAGCTCATAAATGTTGCAAAAGCTGTTAACTTTTCAAGAGGAAAAAAGTTTTTTTTGATTAATAGGTGCTTTATCAAGTGAACTAGCATAGCAGATACAGTAATCAAAATAACACAGCCCCAATTATAAAGTATTTGAAGTACACTATTGTGTGGGTGACCAAGTTCGTATAAATAGGATACATAAGAGCCTGGGCCACTACCTAATGCTATGTTTTTAATTGTTAGTCTATTTATAAGCTCTTCCCAAAGCTCAATTCTGCCGGAGCTTGAATATCTAAATGTATAATCCAGTTGTTCATTACCAATACCAATGTTTAAATTTACAATAAAGAAAAAAACAAATGAACTTAATAAAACTTTTGATGTAGTTGTTAATGCCTCTTTTGATACTTTATCGGTTTTTAAAAGAAAGGAGGAAAAGAAAATCAACAAGCAAGATAGAATTGCACCTCTCGCACCTGTTTGTAGCATGATAAAAAAATTTATAAATATAAATATAAGAGCTAAGCGCCTGATACTTGGTGTGGATAAGGCAAATATTAAAGAAAAAAGTGTTATTACTTGAAATTGGTTAAAAAAACGAACGTTTGAAAATACAAAGTGAACTTTTTTAAAGTTTAGCTTTTCTCCTGATATTACGAAAAATGACATATCTAGTAAAATTAATGAGACTAAAAGTATATTGGAGAGGAATAAAAGATAAAAAATAATTCTGATATGTTTTCTTGATTTATACCCTAGCGCTACTACCCCCCCTAACAAAATAAAATGAGTATAGTTTAATAGCGCTGTGAAAAGGAAATCGCTTAAAAGTGTAGAAAGTAAGCCAAAAGATAAAATTATTAAGAGAGCACTCTTATATTTAATGTTTATTAAATCGACTAAAAAAATATACCTAGCTGTAGCAATCAATAAAGCAACTTGAGCAAAACGTTGTCTATTGTAATCATTGATTTGAATAAGCTCAGAAAGTGGGGAAATGGATATAAACAAAAAAAGGCACAAAAATAAAATGCTTATATTAAAAGGGTAAGAGTCTCTCATTCTTGTTTAAGGGGGGAATTATCCCCCTTTTTTCTAATTAGCTTTTACCACAGCCTTTTGGTGCTATAGCTTCATTAGTTAAATTGTGAGAGCATGACCATTTAAATGACCCCCCAGTAACCGAAGGTGTAAATGTGAAAACAGCGCTTTGCAAATCACTAGAAACACCAGTGGAATTCATTGTTGCTTCAATTACACCATTAGCTTTTAATGCTACTGCTGAGTATGTTCCACTTGCTTGAAAAGTGCTAAGGGCTGGAGTAGTTGTCGCGCTTGGGTAGCCACCTTCACTTTGATAAAACTCAGCAACTCCGGTTTTGATACCTGATGTTAAAGATACTGCCTCTGAAGCTTGCGCTCTAGCCGTATAATCTTGATACGCTGGCAAAGCTACTGCAGCAAGAATACCGATGATTGCTACAACAATCATTAGTTCGATTAGGGTGAAACCCTGTTGTTTTTGAGTCATTGTTTTCATGTTTCCTCTCCTAAAGGATAATGTTTTGTAAGATAGTCAGGGGTTAGTGGCGAAAGTGCCAAACTTAATTTACCTGATTAACTTTACAGATTTACTTAAAAATAAATTTTCATGTACTTTTAGCCTTAGGTATGAAACACAAAAGCTAAATGTGAGTTCATTATGTTGCAACTTGCACAGACTACCTAAACACAAAGTAGACTAAATATAGGAAACATACTGACCATTTGCTTTAATCTTTTCGGTATTTTTTGAAGATTAAAACAAAAAGCAGTTACTTATTACTATATTTTTCAAGAAAGTAATACAACAAGTTTAGTCTAACACTTTTTTTATGCTTAAAGCACTTATAGTTTATTCAAAAGTCGACTTTATTTAACAAGTTGTTACAAATTAAGCCTTTTGGATTATTAAATGCCTTTTTACTTATTTTGTCAATCAATTAGCGCTATTGTAATTTAAGTGTAGCGTTAAAACTATACAAAACGCATCGATAAATCGATTGATTGTAAATTTTTTGTAAGTGCGCCGCTGGATATAAAGTCGACACCTGCCTGCGAGTAAGTTTTAAGCGTTTCTAGCGTCATATTACCAGAAACCTCTAATTTAGCGCGCTTATTAGTAGTGACCACAGCTTGCTGAATTTGTTCAACGCTAAAATTGTCGAGCATGATTATATCGGCGCCTGCATTAATGGCTTGCTCAAGTTCATTTAACGACTCAACCTCTACTTCTACGGGTTTTGTAGGGTGGTTTTGCTTGGCTTGTGCGACTGCTTTATCAATACCGCCACACGCTGCTATGTGGTTTTCTTTAATTAAAAACGCATCAAATAGGCCTATACGGTGATTTGCACCGCCGCCGCATTTTACAGCGTATTTTTGAAGTAGCCTGAGTCCTGGTATTGTTTTACGGGTATCGAGCAGCTGGGTTGTGGTGCCGCTAAGCTCTTTTACATAATTTGCAGTTGTGGTTGCGGTACCCGAAAGCGTTTGTACAAAGTTAAGCGCGGTACGCTCTGCAGTTAAAATAGCGCGGGCAGAACCTTTAGCTGTAAATAAGGTGCTATTTGCTGGCACAAAGTCGCCATCATTTACTAATACGTTTACTTCAACGCTTGGATCTACTTGCTTAAACACTTCTATAATGATGTCTTTACCGCAAAAAACGCAGTCTTCGCGGGTAATTACTTTAGCATTTGCGTGCTCGTTTTGTGGAATAAGCTGCGCGGTAATGTCGCCGTCTTGTGCTGATTGATAATTTAGATCTTCATCTAAGGCGAGGGTGACAAGTTGAGTAATAAGCGTGTGCGAAATTGACATATGAAGGCTCATAAGTGTTAATAAATTAAGCAAATTTTACTATGTTTAAATAACTAATAGAAGCGCTTTTAAATGAGCGGGGGTTATTACACCTACATATATAGTATGGCTACTAAAAGTAATGCTACCAGCTGAATGTTAGCTAACCGCAATGGCTATCATTCTTTATATAAATCCTTTAGCATCAAGTTTATGTATACCGTGGTATTAAAATAATGCAGATAGATTCAAGCGGAGTTGTCGCTAATATAACGCAGCGGCCCTGTACGCATTTTGATGATCGCCCTGAAAATACCGATATTTCGCTGTTGGTAATTCATAATATTTCCTTGCCGGCTGGGCAATTTGGCACCGAATACGTTGATGCACTGTTTATGGGTGAGATTGACTGTAATGCGCACCCCAGTTTTTGTGATTTAAATGGTCTTAGAGTGTCAGCCCACTGTTTTATAAAACGTACTGGCGAGATTATTCAATATGTGCCATTTAATAAACGCGCGTGGCATGCCGGACAATCTGAATATGAAGGGCAAAGCGCATGTAATAACTTTAGTATAGGTATTGAGCTTGAAGGTACAGATACCACACCTTACACTCAGGCGCAGTACACCAGCTTACATAATCTAACAAAGGCAATTATGACCCGTTACCCGCTTATAACCACTAAGAGAGTAGTAGGGCATTGCGATATAGCACCTGGGCGAAAAACCGACCCTGGGGAAAGTTTTAATTGGCCTGCTTATATAAGCAGGCTAGAACAAGCAAATTAAGTGAGTCGCTATCATGATTTTAGTTTCTATAATTATTGCACTAATACTTGAGCGTTTAGGTGCGCGCTCACAGTATTGGCAAATAAGCCATTACGTTAATGGTTATTTAAATCGCTCGGGTAAATTACTTAGTGAAAACGGATTGTTTAGCTCGGCAATTGGCTTTTTAATTTGGTTACTTTTGCCGGTAGTGGCTGTTGCGCTTATATATGTACTCTCTGACTTTGTACTATGGCAATTGGCTATAAATGTTGCGGTTTTATTGGTTTGTTTTGGTTGTGCTAAGCACCGCGCTTTATATAAGTCGTATTTAAATGCACTAACGCGGGATGATAAAACCGCGGCCTCATTATACGCACTACAAATGGGGCAAAAACACCTAGAGGATGAAGAGGGCGGAGAAACATTTGGGCAAACCTTAGCGTGGATTAATTTTAGATTTTATTGCGCCGTTATTTTTTGGTTTGTAATGCTTGGCGCCCCAGGAGCCGTGTTGTATGCAATAGTGCGTACGTTGGCCGATTTAGTTAAAGAAAACCATAAAGTGGTGTTTGCAAATCGTTTTACGCTGCTGCACAAATTATTATTTTGGCTAGATTGGCTACCAGCGCGTGTTGCAAGCTTTGGTTACTTAGTTATTGGTAACTTTAATAAAGGTACAAGCTGCTGGTTGCATTATGTATTGGATTTTAAAACGCCAAACCGCAAAGTAGTTACGTTTACAGCGCTTGCGGCTGAGCAAGTAGAGCAGCGTTATTACGGATGTGCTATTGAAGCCACTTGTATGATTAAATTAGTTAAACGCAACGTGCTTTTTTATTTAGTACTGATTGCACTGCTTACTTTATTTGGCGGTTTATCGTAGTCGCGATTTTACATCGCGCAATGTACGCCGCGCTTAGGATGAATATCGGGGTGAGGGTGTTGGTCGCGGGGTAAACCCGCTGCTACGATTTTGCGTAGTCGCGATTTTACATCGCGCGACGTACTACGGTTCTGTGTAGTCGCGATTTTACATCGCGCAATGTGTATCTCTCTTAGGGTGAGTATCGCGGCAGGATAATTGGTCGCGGGGTAAACCCGCTACGACCCTCTTTGATTCAAAAATTAATTTCTTCAATAATTTCAACTAGAGTGAATATTCTAATTAGCTCTGGTCAGACCATTTATTTTCATCTTGTTAACGTTTGAATAAAACAACCTCAATTGTGCATTGTTTGAACTTGGTTCAAAATGCGTTACGCTACTCTAATTGCTCAAATAACCCGTAAATTGACAGTTATTTGCCTTTTTGATACCTTATTGAAAATTTTTGGTATGACCAATTTACCTTTTGGGTAAATCGTCAAGCTCTAGGCCTTAAAAATTAGGCTTTTTAGTATTTATGCAACGTGGACGTTGATTAATGTCTTTAAAGATTAAAGCAGCAAAATTATCTGATGTTATTTTACAGCAACTTGAGAATATGATTCTTGAGGGCTCATTAGCGCCAGGTGAAAAACTGCCGCCAGAGCGCGAACTAGCAAAACAGTTTGAGGTGTCTCGCCCCTCACTGCGTGAAGCTATCCAAAAGCTAGAAGCAAAAGGATTGGTCACTCGCAGGCAAGGCGGTGGCACGTTTGTAAAAAATCAGCTTGAAGAGGGACTCACTGATCCGCTGTTTGATTTGATCAGTAAGCATCCTGAATCACAGTTCGATTTACTTGAATTTCGTCATGCACTTGAAGGGATTGCAGCATATTATGCGGCGCTTCGTGGTACCAGCACCGATTTTACCAAGGTTAAACAAAGCTTTGATAAAATTGCTCAAGTTAATAACGATTTACAATTAAAAGCCAAAGCAATTAATGCGTTTCACTTTAGTGTAGCCGAAGCCTCACACAACGTGGTTTTACTTCACTTAGTGCGAGGCATGCAAGCGCTACTGGAGCAAAATGTATTGCAAAACTTAACGGTTTTATTAAAAAAACCAGATATTAGCAATCAATTAGCCCAGCACCGGCGCTTATTAATGGATGCCGTAATTGAGGGCAATCCAGAACAAGCCCGTTTAGCAAGTAATGCCCATTTAGCCTTTATTGAAGAAGCATTACTTGAAGCGGGTAAAGAGCATTCGCGAATTGAACGTAGTTTAAGACGCACAAAACAAAATTAAGCTAATACGCTGTACTTAGAACACACTAAATTAGGTATACGTGGTATTAAATTAACAACATTCGTATTTTAAACATAAGGAAACCTCCATATGTCTGAAGTCAATAAAATTGACGTAGACGCGCTAGAAACACAAGAGTGGTTACAAGCTCTTGAATCAGTTGTGCGCGAAGAAGGTGTTGAACGAGCTCAGTATTTACTTGAGCAAGTGTTAGAGCAAGCCCGTTTAGACGGCGTTGATATGCCAACTGGCACAACAACTAACTACGTTAATACTATTCCAGTAGATCAAGAACCGGCGTACCCAGGGGATGTAAACCTTGAGCGTCGTATTCGTTCGATTATTCGTTGGAATGCAATCATGATTGTATTACGTGCATCGAAAAAAGATCTCGACTTAGGCGGCCATATGGCGTCTTACCAATCATCAGCTGCGTTTTATGAAGTGTGTTTTAACCACTTTTTCAAAGCGCCAAATGAGGTAGACGGCGGTGACTTAGTTTACTACCAAGGTCATATTTCTCCGGGTATTTATGCGCGTGCATTTGTTGAAGGTCGCCTTACGGCTGAACAGCTTGATAACTTCCGTCAAGAAGTAGATGGCAAAGGTTTACCGTCATACCCGCATCCTAAATTAATGCCTGAATTTTGGCAGTTCCCAACGGTATCTATGGGCTTAGGTCCAATTGCGTCTATTTACCAAGCACGCTTTTTAAAATACCTAGACGGCCGTGGCTTAAAAGACACTAAAAACCAACGTGTATACGCGTTTTTAGGTGACGGTGAAATGGATGAGCCAGAATCACGCGGCGCAATCTCTTTTGCTGCACGTGAAAAGCTAGACAACCTATGTTACTTAATTAACTGTAACTTACAGCGTTTAGATGGCCCAGTAATGGGTAACGGTAAAATTATTCAAGAACTAGAAGGCCTATTTAAAGGCGCTGGTTGGAACGTAATTAAAGTTGTATGGGGCAGCGGATGGGATATTCTGCTAGCTAAAGATACATCAGGTAAATTACTACAGTTGATGAACGAAACAATTGATGGTGATTACCAAACATATAAAGCGAAAGATGGCGCTTACGTACGTGAGCATTTCTTTGGCCGTTACCCAGAAACAGCTGCACTTGTTGCAGATATGACTGATGACGAAATTTTTGCGCTTAAGCGTGGTGGTCATGAGCCATCAAAACTTTATGCTGCATTTAAAAAAGCTGAGCAAACCAACGACCGTCCTACCGTAATTCTTGCTAAAACTGTAAAAGGTTACGGCATGGGTGAAGCGGCAGAAGGTAAAAACATTGCGCACCAAGTGAAAAAAATGGACATGAGCCATGTTGAACACTTACGTGATCGTTTAGGCCTACAAGATTTAGTATCAGAAGAGCAAATTAAAGATCTTCCATACTTAACGCTTGAAGAAGGTTCGGAAGAATACAAGTACTTACACGCACGCCGTGATGCACTTAAAGGTTACACACCTACACGTATTCCTAAGTTTACTGAAGAGCTAAAACTGCCAGAAGTAGACGCATTTAAGCCGCTACTTGAAGAGCAAAAACGTGATATTTCTACCACAATGGGCTTTGTACGTGCACTTAACGTGTTACTAAAAGACAAAGGCATTGGTAAAAACATTGTGCCAATTATTGCTGATGAAGCACGTACATTCGGTATGGAAGGTTTATTCCGTCAAATCGGTATTTACAATCCACATGGCCAAAACTACACCCCTCAAGACCGCGATATTGTTTCTTACTACAAAGAAGCTACATCAGGCCAAGTACTTCAAGAGGGTATTAACGAGCTAGGTGCAATGTCGTCATGGGTAGCTGCTGCAACATCTTACAGCACTAACGATTTACCTATGATCCCATTCTACATTTACTACTCTATGTTTGGTTTCCAGCGTGTTGGCGACATGGCATGGATGGCGGGTGACCAACAAGCACGTGGTTTCTTATTAGGTGCAACAGCAGGTCGTACTACGCTAAATGGTGAAGGTCTACAGCACGAAGATGGTCACAGCCATATTCTTGCAAATACGGTTCCTAACTGTATTTCTTATGACCCAACGTACGCATTTGAAGTAGCGGTAATTATTCAAGATGGTATTCGTCGTATGTACGGTGAAAACCAAGAAAACATTTACTACTACCTAACGCTTATGAACGAAAACTACCATCAACCAGCAATGCCAGAAGGCGCTGAAGAAGGTATTCGTAAAGGTATTTACAAGCTTGAAAGCTACGAAGGTAAAAAAGCCAACGTACAGTTATTAAGCTCAGGTACTATTATGACTGAAGTGCGTAAAGCTGCAGCCATTTTAAGCGAAGAGTACGGTATTGCTTCTGATGTTTACTCAGTAACATCATTCAATGAGCTTACCCGTGACGGTCAAGACGTTGAGCGTTTCAACATGCTTAACCCAGAAAGCGAGCAAAAAACGCCATACATCACTAGCGTATTAAACGACTCAGTGACTGTTGCTGCGACCGACTACATGAAAAACTACGCAGAGCAAGCGCGTTCATTTATTCCAAGCAGCAACTATAAAGTGCTTGGTACAGATGGTTACGGACGCTCTGATAGCCGTGAAAACTTACGTCGTCACTTTGAAGTTAATGCAAGCTACGTGGTTGTTGCTACGTTATCTGAACTTGCTAAACGTGGTGATGTTGAAAAGTCAGTGGTTGTTGAAGCAATTAAAAAGTTCGACATTGACACAAACAAACTAAATCCACTGTACGCATAAGAGGTTTGCAATGAGTATTGAAATTAATGTACCAGATATCGGTGGCGATGACGTTGAAGTAACCGAAATCTTAGTAAGCGTTGGCGACAAAGTAGATGTTGATCAATCGCTACTAACCGTTGAAGGCGATAAAGCATCAATGGAAGTACCTGCTGCGCAAGCAGGTACAGTCAAAGAAATTAAAGTAAGCGAAGGCGACACGGTAACAACAGGGTCGTTAATCATGATTTTTGAAGGCGAAGAGTCAGGTTCACAAAGTGAGCCAGAAGCGCCAGCTAAAACTGAGGCATCTGCACCTGCAGAAGCTTCAGGTTCTTCAACTAAAGAAGTAACCGTACCAGATATTGGTGACGACGAAGTTGAAGTAACAGAAATCATGGTCGCTGTTGGTGACAGCGTAGATGAAGAGCAGTCAATTTTAAGTGTTGAAGGCGATAAAGCATCTATGGAAGTACCAGCTCCTTTTGCCGGTACTGTAAAAGAAATTAAAGTAGCCGAAGGCGACAAAGTAAAAACAGGCTCTTTAGTGTTTGTTTTTGAAGTAGCTGGCTCAAGTGCACCTGCATCAGATGCGCCAAAGCAAGAATCTGCGCCAGCAGAGACTACTCAAAGCGCCGAGCCAAGCACAAAAGAAGTAAACGTGCCTGATATTGGCGATGATGAAGTTGAAGTAACTGAAATCATGGTTGCTGTTGGTGATACGGTTGAAGAAGAGCAATCTATCTTAAACGTTGAAGGCGACAAAGCGGCTATGGAAGTACCAGCCCCGTTTGCTGGTACCGTTAAAGAAATTAAAGTGGCCGCTGGCGATAAAGTCAAAACTGGCTCACTTGTGTTTGTTTTTGAAGTTGCAGGCAGTGCGCCAGCAAAAGCAGCAGCTCCGGCTGAGCAAAAGCCAGCGGCTG
>NZ_AUTO01000228.1:0-8848 GCF_000498055.1 Pseudoalteromonas sp. TB51 | reverse complement strand
CTGCGCCAGCTCAAGCAGCACCTGCGGCTAAAGCAAGCAACGAAAGCTTTGAAAACAACAGCGCGTATGCCCATGCATCGCCAGTTGTTCGTCGTTTAGCGCGTGAGTTTGGTATTAACTTAGCAAACGTTAAAGGTTCTGGGCGTAAAAACCGCGTAGTAAAAGAAGACGTGCAAAACTATGTTAAAAACCTAGTTAAGCAAGTTGAATCAGGCCAATTACCAGCTGGTAAAGGCAATGCGGGCGGTGGTGAGCTTGGCTTAATTCCGTGGCCGAAAGTAGATTTTGCTAAATTTGGCGAAATTGAAGAGAAAAAACTATCGCGTATTCAAAAGCTGTCGGGTAAAAACCTACACCGTAACTGGGTGCAAATCCCACATGTTACACAGTTTGACGAAGCTGATATCACCAGCCTTGAAGTGTTCCGTAAAGAACAAAACGTGTTAAGCGAGAAGAAAAAGCTTGGCGTTAAAATAACACCACTTGTGTTTGTGATGAAAGCGGTAGCGAAAGTACTTGCTGAGTTTCCAACGTTTAACTCGTCATTGTCTGAAGACGGTGAAAGCCTTATCCTTAAAAAGTACATCAATATTGGTGTTGCAGTAGATACGCCAAATGGCTTAGTTGTTCCAGTATTTAAAGACGTGGACAAAAAAGGCATTATGGAATTATCTCGCGAGCTAATGGATATTTCTAAAAAGGCGCGTGAAGGTAAGTTAACGTCATCGGATATGCAAGGCGGTTGTTTTACTATTTCAAGCTTAGGCGGTATTGGCGGTACGGCATTTACGCCGATTGTTAATGCACCAGAGGTGGCTATTTTAGGTGTATCTAAATCTGAAATGAAGCCTAAGTGGAATGGTAAAGACTTTGAACCTAAATTAATGGTTCCGCTTTCTATGTCGTACGATCACCGTGTGATTGACGGTGCTCTAGCTGCACGCTTTACCGCAACGCTTGCTAGCTACATGAGCGACATACGTCAGTTAGTGATGTAATCGCTACAATATGAACAAAATCAAATCCCAGCCAGTTGTTTTTAGCTGGGATTTTTACTATATGCAATGATACAATCTTTGCACTATTTGTGAATTGCTCTGATTTTCTGCCCATGCAGAAACATGGCAGTTAAATTTTAGGGCAGTGTCCCGTTCAAACAATTAAGGTAATAGCATGAGCAACGAATTAAAAACTCAAGTTGTTGTACTAGGCGGTGGTCCTGGTGGTTACTCTGCGGCTTTCCGTGCTGCTGACTTGGGCTTAGAAGTTACATTAGTAGAATCGCGTGAAACATTAGGCGGCGTATGTCTTAATGTTGGTTGTATTCCTTCAAAAGCACTTTTACACGTGGCTAAAGTGATTGATGACGCTGCAGAAATGTCATCTCACGGTGTTACTTTTGGCGCTCCGCAAATTGATTTAGACAAAATTCGCTCTTGGAAAGAGTCGGTTGTTGGCCAGCTTACAGGTGGCTTAGACGGCATGGCTAAGATGCGTAAAGTTAAAGTTGTACCAGGTTACGGTAAATTCACTGGCAGCAACACTTTAGACGTTGAAGGTGCTGACGGCACTACAACTATTACATTTGATAACGCAATCATTGCTGCGGGTTCTAAACCTGTTAGCTTACCGTTCATCCCAGAAGATGACCGTGTAATTGATTCAACTGGCGCATTAGAACTTAAAGACGTACCAGAGAAACTACTTGTTTTAGGTGGTGGTATTATCGGTCTTGAAATGGGTACGGTTTACCGCGCACTAGGTTCTGATATTGATGTAGTTGAATTTGCAGATCAGTTAGTTCCGGCTGCGGATAAAGATATCATCAAGATTTACCAAAAATACGTAAACAAAAAATTCAATGTTATGCTTTCTACTAAAGTTGTTGGCGTTGAAGCGAAAGATGATGGCTTATACGTTACTTTTGAAGGCAAAAACGCACCAGCTGAGCCAGTACGTTACGACAAAGTACTTGTTGCTGTAGGCCGTACGCCTAACGGTAACTTACTTGATGCTGATAAAGCAGGTGTTAATGTTGATGAGCGTGGCTTTATTAATGTTGATAAGCAATTACGTACTAACGTAGACCATATTTTTGCAATTGGTGATTTAGTTGGCCAACCTATGCTTGCGCATAAAGCGGTACACGAAGGCCATGTTGCAGCAGAGGTTATCTCTGGTCAGAAGCACTTCTTCGACCCTAAATGTATTCCTTCAATTGCCTACACTGATCCAGAAATCGCATGGGTAGGTGTGACTGAGAAAGAAGCAAAAGAGCAAGGCTTAAGCATTGAAACTGCGGTATTCCCGTGGGCTGCATCAGGTCGCGCAATTGCATCTGCACGTACTGAAGGTTCTACTAAGCTTATCTTTGATAAAGACAGTGGCCGTGTAATCGGTGGTGCTATGGTGGGTATTAACGCAGGCGAAATGCTTGGCGAAATCGGCTTAGCAGTTGAAATGGGCGCAGACGGTGAAGACTTAGCGCTTACTATTCATGCTCACCCAACATTGAACGAGTCTATTGGCCTTGCAGCTGAGATTTTTGAAGGTTCAATCACTGATTTACCAAACAAAAAAGCGGTTAAAAAGAAGAAGTAATTTAACTTTTTAATTTAGCTTTTAAAAACCCAGCTTTTGCTGGGTTTTTGTTTTTATAGCCGCCAATTAAAAAAAAATAAAACAAAACTAGCTTTTGTTGGTATCGTTTTTTATTTTGAGCTGATAGCTGATAGCTGATAGCTGATAGCTGATATCTATTCCCTTTTATTTTAGCTACAATACGTGCCGAACAAATTTTAGGTAATAGCCCCGTTGAAAAATCCCCAACATAACTCAGTATTAGTTTTGCGTGCTCAGCAAATTAGCGAATCGCGCCGCGAATTTAATGCCCGTGGCGGCAAAATGGATCGCTGTGAGCAGTGTTTAATTGCCAAGCATTACTGTATATGTGAGGGTGTAGAACAAGCGCAGTGCGATGCTGGCGTGTGTTTATTAATGTATCATAATGAAAGCTTTAAACCGTCAAACACAGGGCGTTTAATTGCTGAAATAGTCCCTGACAACTATGCATTTAGATGGGACAGAACAGAGCCAAGCGCTGAGCTATTAGCTTTATTAAACAACGCTGATTATCAACCTATGGTGATATTTCCAGCTGAAGATGTAGAGCCGGGCAGGGCAACCACTGAAGTAAATATTGAGCCTGGCAAAAAGCCATTATTTATATTTTTAGATGGCACCTGGCGCGAAGCTAAAAAAATGATCCGCAAAAGCCCGTATCTAGATAATTTACCGGTGTTGTCGATCACCGCTGATAAACTATCAGATTACCGTTTACGCGTTGCACCTCACGCATACCAGTTAGGCACTGCTGAGGTAGGCATTATGGTGTTAGCGCTCGCAGGTGAGCAAGATGCCGCCTTAAAGCTTGAACAGCACTTTATAAAATTTCGTGATGCGTACTTACTTGGTAAGCGAAATAAGGGCAGGCCACAGTAACTTAATTTTAGGCAAAGAAAAGCGCGCTCTATCTCTAGGCGCGCTTGCGGAATCTTCTAATTTTGCATCCTGCAATTGAACTTAATCAACTCCAATTTTTACTTATCCATGTGATTACGATATTACTTTTTAGTTCTATGTAATTTAGGCTATCCGGGCCTATCTCCTTTAAATCCCTGTACATCCTGTAGTGGTAAAAACTATTACCTATTCCTTTTGGCACGTCCTAGTGCAGTCCATTAATTTACAATTCCATTGTGTTGCCTCAAGGGCCTGTCCATTTAATTCCTATCACATCCTGTTAAACAACTATCCGCTGTTGTTATCCTTGCTGTATTGTCCTGATACGTTCCTTTATGCAACAATCCATTGCGATACTCATCCTGAGCCTGTCCTAATTTCCGTGTTGTCCGTAGTAACCTAATCATTGGTTGTTCGAGTAAGCAGTCCATTTCCTTTTACTCGATAAGCATCACTGCTTGGTTGATGTAGTAATTGTAGCGTGCTGGTGCAACTAAAATAGGTTAAAACGGCTATAGATTTACTTATAAAAAGTGAGTATTTATAACAAATCGAATAAAAACAGATGCTTACATTGTTTTTACTGGGTTGTTATAGGTTTTTTTACTCATTAGCTGTCAGCTCTGTAAGAGATGTCTTACGCGGTATTTCCCTTTTGGTCATTAATTACTTATTTACATTTATGTAAAGAGTGTATATTTTCACGTATCACGATAAAACCCCCTGTAAATAATTACTATTTAGGTAAATTGATATGAGAACTGCACTGGCTATACTTACTTGTATTATTAGCGCTTCGCCTGCGTTTGCAAGCGATGTTGTTAATATTTACTCTTTTCGTCAACCGTTTTTAATTCAACCTATTTTAACTGACTTCACTAAGCAAACAGGCATTAAAACGAATGTGGTTTTTGCAAAAAAAGGGTTAATAGAGCGTGTTAAGCGTGAAGGAAAGCACAGTAAAGCCGATTTAGTATTAACATCTAATTTTAGTGCGCTTATTCAGCTAGAGGACCTAAATTTAACGCAAAGTATTAAAAGTGATCGCATTAAAAACAATATTCCTGCGTCGTATAGAGATAGCGACGGGCAGTGGGTGGCATTAACTAAGCGGGTTCGTAATGTGTATTCATCAAAAGAGCGCCTAGGTGCTTTACCTGAACTCACCTACGAAGATTTGGCTAACCCACAGTACAAAGGACAAATTTGTACACGTTCTGGCAAGCATCCTTATAACCTTGGCTTAGTTGCTTCGATGATTGCTCATCACGGCGAGGAAAAAACTAAAACATGGTTAGAAGGTGTTAAAGCTAATTTAGCACGTAAGCCACAAGGTAACGATCGCGCGCAAGTAAAAGCGGTAAAAGAAGGTTTGTGTAATCTTGCTTTAGGTAATAGCTACTACCTTGGCAAAATGCTTCAAGACGACGAGCAAAAAGCGTGGGCTGAGTCTGTTTATATTAATTTTCCTAATCAGCAAAATCGCGGCTCACACATAAATGTTTCGGGTGCTGTCATTACTAAATATGCAAAAAATCCTGATAATGCCCTTAAGCTTATTGAGTTTATGAGCGAAACCAAAGCACAAAATATGTATGCCTCTGTAAATATGGAGTACCCGGTTAAGCAAGGCGTTGAGCTGTCAAGTTTAGTGGCCTCTTGGGGAAGCTTTAAAGAAGATGGCCTAGCACTTGATGAGATCAGTAAATATCGTCCGTTAGCCCTTAAGCTAATAGATGAGGTGAAGTTCGACCTTTAATGAATTTTATATTTAAGCTGTCTAAATGGCAGCTCTTTGCTTGGTCGACAGGGCTTTTATTGTCGGCCCCGCTGTTTTTTCTGATATATGAATCTTTACAAGGCGACTCAGAGGTATTTTCTCATCTGTGGGATACCGTGCTGTGGGATTATATTACTAATACCGTACTGCTTATTTTTGGCGTATGCCTGCTTAGCTGTGCAATTGCGCTTCCGCTTGGTTGGCTCAGTGCGTATTGCTCCTTCCCCGGAAAAAAGCAATTTGAATGGGCGCTTATGCTGCCCCTTGCAATGCCTACCTATTTAATAGCCTATGTGTATACCGATTTGCTAGATTACGCAGGCCCTGTGCAAATAGCCCTAAGAGACTGGTTTGATTGGCACTCGCCAACGGATTACTGGTTTTTTGATATTCGCACTTTGCCCGGCGCTATTGTAATGATTGCACTTGTGCTGTATCCGTATTTATTTTTAATTTTTAAAACCGCACTGCGAGAGCAGTCATTTAAGCTAGTGCAAGCTAGTCAATTAATGGGTTTATCGCCTTGGCAAAGCTTTTTTAAGGTAAGTATAGTGCTTTCTCGTGGCTCAATTGTGGCAGCCCTTGCGCTCATAAGCATGGAAACCATGGCCGACTATGCAACGGTAAGTTACTTTGCAGTGAGCACTTTAACCACCGCAGTGTACGATACATGGTTTGGTTATTACTCACTCACGGCTGCAGCGAAAATGTCGGGCGTTATGCTGTTACTGCTATTTTTAGCTTTAATGGCGGAGCGCTTTAGTCGGCGTAACCAAGCCGTGTTTGAGCGTCAATCAGGTGTTAATAGCGAGTCGTTGTACAAACTTAAAGGTAAACATGCATGGCTGGCTACGTCATTTTGCAGTGTTATTTTGCTCATTGCTTTTATTATACCTATGTTGGTATTGCTAAATTATGCAATAACTTACTTTGATAAAGCGTGGAACACGGCATTTTTTAGTTACGCGTGGCAAAGTTTAAAAGTAGCTATTATTGTAAGCGTAGCCAGCATAATACTCGCTACACTAATCGTTTTTTATCAGCGTGTGGCAAAGCAAGGCTATTCTTTAATACCTGGTCGCTTAGCGAGCACCGGCTATGCACTGCCAGGTACGGTACTGGCTATTGCTGTGTTATTACCGCTTAGCACATTAGAAAACTCAATAAATACAGTCCTTGAGGGCTACAACCTAGATATAGGTTTATTACTAACCGGCAGCATTGTCACTATTATACTGGCTTACTTAGTGCGCTTTTATGCCATTGCGCACGGTGCTATAGAATCGAGCTTTGTACGTATTAGTCCATCACTGGATATGGCTAGCCAATCAATGGGTAAAAGCCAAGGGCAAACACTGCGCTTAGTGCACCTTCCTTTATTACGTCGAGGTCTTTTAACAGCTGCATTGCTTGTATTTATTGAGTGTATGAAAGAGCTGCCAGCCGCATTACTATTAAGGCCTTTTGACTTTGAAAGTTTAGCCACACATGTATTTCAATATGTGAGCGATGAGCAGCTTGAGCTTGCCTCTATTTCCGCTTTATTTATTGTTTTAGTTGGGTTGATCCCCTTGTATTTTATTAATCGTTCTATGGAGCAACGCAGTTAAATGAGCCGTTTAAATTTACAAGGTGTGGGTTATCACTACAGTGGCACGCACGTGCTACACAATTTAGATTTAACGGTGGGTCAAGACGAAATTGTGTGCTTGCTCGGAGCCAGCGGCTGCGGTAAAACAACCACCTTAAAAGCAATTGCTGGCCTTATTGAAATAAATGAAGGTAGTGTATTTATAGATGGCAAATGTGTAAGCGATAAGCATACATTTGTATCACCAGAGCATCGTAATATAGGGATGATGTTTCAAGATTATGCCTTGTTTCCGCACCTCAGTGTGGCCGATAATATTGCGTTTGGGCTGGGTAAAATAAGCAAAGCGCAAAAACAGCAACGGGTAGAGGAAATGCTAGAGCTAGTGCATTTAACGGGGTGTGCAAAACGCTACCCTCATCAGCTCTCGGGTGGCCAGCAGCAACGCGTGGCTATTGCGCGGGCTTTGGCTTATAAGCCTAGTTTATTGCTTCTTGATGAGCCTTTTTCGAACATAGATACACAAGTACGCTTTGAGTTAATTGCTGATATTAGGCGCATTATTAAAGCGCAGCAGGTTTCTGCGGTATTTGTTAGCCACTCAAAAGAAGAAGCCTTTGCGTTTTCAGACACGCTAGCCATTATGCACCAAGGAAAAATAGCCCAACAGGGTACACCAGAGCAGCTTTTTGCCATGCCAAAGACAAAGGAGGTTGCAGAGTTTCTGGGTCAGGGCATATACTTAGGCGCAGAAGTGTTAACGGCAACTGAATACACAACGCCTTTTGGTGTCGTGCAATCGCAGCATGAGCATACGCACAGTGCAATAAAAGGGGTGGTGTATATTCGCCCGCACCATATTGAGCTTGCGCAAAATACGCAGGCCGATAACCCTCAAGGTGTGAGCATTTTAAGCCGTCGGTTTATAGGCTCGGCTTATGTTTACACTGTTGTAATTGCAGAGCAAGAGATTGAAGTTGCCGCACAATATGGCCAGTCATTTGAAATAAATGAGCAGGTTATAATAAAAATAAAACCTCACACGGTGAATTTTTTCGAATCATAACAAATGTGTTATTCGCTGTGTTTTATAAAGCTAAGGAATAACAATGGCGCAAGCGCAATCTGGGATTTGTGCTGAAGCAAACTTACACGGTTTGCATTTATTTTTTAATGTATTTGATGGTCAAGACGAGTCATTGCGCGCAAAGCTTAAGCGCGTAAGCGCAATTGAAGAAGAGTTTAGTGATCAGTTTTCCGAAGCCATGCTCTCTTGCATGGTGGCTATAGGCGCGCAATATTGGCCGCATATACTACCTGAATATATCCCAAGCGAGCTGCAAAGCTTTCCTAATATAAATCACAGTGATTTTGTTATGCGCGTACAGCCATGTGATTTATTCATACAAATTCGCTCAGACCGAGAAGATGTTAATCACCTTTTTGCATTGCAAATATTAAAGTTGTTTTCGCCCGATGTAGAGCTGGTTGAACAAATTCGCAATTTTAGGTTTTTAGATGGGCGAGACTTTAACGGCTTTATTTATGCAGGCGACACCCCACATGGACGCCAAAAACGAATCACGGCACTGGTTAATAACCCCGACAGCTTTGAACACCAAGGCAGCTATATTCATGTACAGCGTTATAAACATGACCTGAGCGTATGGCAGCATTTATCACTAAGCGAGCAAGAGCATATTATGGGGCGCACGCGTTTAGACAACACTTTAATTGAGCCTAAGGTAGATACTAGCCACGCGACTAGAAGTGAGCTAAAAGATGAGAGCGGCCAAGCTATACTGCTTAACCAAAGCATGCCGTATGGCGATGTTTACGAGCAAGGCATGCTAAGTATTACATGCTCAGCATCGGGAAGTGCGTTTGAAAAGGTACTTAACAGCCGCATAGGAAAAGGGGAGTGTTACGACCACTGGCTTGATTTTACTCAAGCC
>NZ_AUTO01000227.1:0-9145 GCF_000498055.1 Pseudoalteromonas sp. TB51 | reverse complement strand
AAGCCGATATGGGCTCAGCGTTTTTTGCGCCGTCAGTTAGTTTTTTAAAACAGCTTTAAACCGTATCAAATAAAATACGTACGCGCTCTAGTGTAATGTCTATTTCAGATATTTTTGCTGGCGCAATAAAAATAGTGTCATCTCCGGCAATTGTGCCCAATACACCATCCGCTTTGCCTAGTGAGTCTAATAAGCGGGCAATTAACTGCGCAGCGCCTGGGCTGGTGGTTATAATAATCATCATTTCGTTATGCATAATATCAATAACAAGCTGGCGTAGTGGGCTTTTAGCAGTCGGTACGCCCATTTCTGCGGGTAGGCAATAAACCATTTCTTGTTTAGCATTACGGGTACGCACAGCGCCAAACTTGCTAAGCATGCGCGACACCTTACTTTGGCTTATATTGTCAAAGCCTTGCTCTTTTAATGCTTCGACTATTTCGCCTTGCGAGCCAAAGTTCTCTTCTTTTAAAAGTGCTTTAAACGCTTTTACCAGCGCTTCTTGTTTGTCTTGTGGTTGCATAGTCTTTATTCATTTTTGTTATTTATAATGCAAATTCTACACAAAAATGAATAATTATGCAGCAGTTGTTTAGTTAACTTGCCAGTTTGCTGCGATAAACCAACAAAGTTTACAACTATGGTCGAAAATATACCTGAAATAAGCAGGATAAATTTGTTTTTAGTCGCTAATTTCATTATCTTAAGAGCCACAAATATTTCCTACCTCAAATTACGGAGAATTCCAATGAAAGTTGCTGTATTAGGTGCTGCAGGCGGTATCGGTCAAGCGTTGTCTTTATTATTAAAAACAGGCTTACCAGCTGGTTCTGAATTATCACTTTACGATGTTGCACCAGTTGTACCAGGTGTTGCGGTTGACCTATCTCACATCCCTACAGATGTTAAAGTGGCAGGTTTTGGCGCAGACGATTTAAATAAAGCGCTTGAAGGGTGTGATATCGTACTTATCCCAGCGGGTATGCCACGTAAACCAGGTATGGATCGTGCGGATTTATTTAACGTAAACGCAGGTATCATCAAAACATTAGCAGAAGGCATTGTAGCTAGCTGTCCTAAAGCGTTAGTGGGTGTTATCACTAACCCAGTAAACGGCACTGTGCCAATTGTTGCTGAAGTATTCAAAAAAGCAGGTACTTACGACGCTAAGCGCGTATTTGGTATCACTACGCTTGACGTAATTCGTTCAGAAGCATTTGTTGCTGAGCTTAAAGGCGTAGACGTAGCAACCGTTAAAGTACCAGTAATTGGTGGCCACTCTGGCACAACCATTCTACCTCTACTTTCTCAAGTTGAAGGCGTAAGCTTCACTGAAGAAGAAGTAGCTACACTTACTCCACGTATCCAAAATGCAGGTACTGAAGTAGTAAATGCTAAAGCGGGCGGTGGTTCAGCTACATTATCTATGGGTGCTGCTGCAGCACGTTTTTGTATGTCTTTAGTTAAAGGCCTACAAGGTGAAGACGTAGTAGATTACGCATACGTTGCTGTTGAAAATGGCGATGCAGAGTACTTTGCTCACCCAGTACGTTTAGGCACAAACGGCGTAGAAGAAATTCTTTCTTACGGCGAGCTAAGCGCATTTGAAGAAAAAGCTAAAAACGACATGCTTGAAACTCTGAAAAAAGACATCAAAGAAGGTGTTGATTTCATGGCGTAATAGCCAAGTTATGCACAAAAAAGCCTGCTTATGCAGGCTTTTTTATTGCTCGAAAATTATGGCCCTTAAATACTGATTAAGGGAGGCTGCAAAGTTAGTGATCTCGCTCTACAGCTATACGCGCTAAGCTGATTAACGCTTGCTTGTACTGCGACTCTGCTAAAAAGTCTAAACAGGCAATGGCCTTGTCTGCTTCTTGCTGCGCCTTTTGCATTGTAAATTCAAGTGCGTTGGTTTGTTTAAGTGCCGTTAAAATAGCCTCAAGGTTATCCATACCATTGCAATGCTCAATGGCATTACGAATAAGGGCTCTTTGCTGATCACTGCCGTGCTTCATCGCATATATTAGCGGCAAGGTTGGCTTACCTTCTGCTAAATCATCACCAATATTTTTACCTAATTGGTCAGCGTCTGCGTTGTAATCAAGTACGTCATCAACTAACTGAAAAGCAGTACCTAAATGCATACCATATAAATTAAGCGCATTTAACACACTGTTATCTTGCTCGGTAATAATAGCTGCAAGCCCTGTAGCGGCTTCAAATAATTTAGCCGTTTTAGAGTAAATAACCTGCATGTAACTTGCTTCGGTGGTATTAGGGTCGTTGCAATTCATAAGTTGCAATACTTCACCCTCAGCAATCACGTTGGTGGCATCAGCAAGCACTTGCATAATTTGCATTTTGCCCAGCCCCACCATAAGTTGAAACGAGCGGGTGTAAATAAAATCCCCAACCAGCACGCTGGCAGCATTACCAAATTCGGCATTTGCAGTCGGTGTACCACGGCGCAGGTTAGATTCATCAACAACATCATCATGTAATAGTGTTGCAGTATGAATAAATTCAACAATCGTTGCCAAAGTAATGTGATCTTTACCTTGGTAACCCAAAGCTCTTGCTGCCAATATTGCCAGCATCGGGCGTACGCGTTTGCCGCCGCTGTTAACGATGTACAAACCAAGTTGATTGACTAACGCCACATCTGAGCGCATTTGCGCGTGTATAAGTTGATTGACGTCATTCATATCGCTTTCGATTAACGCCTGGATAGCTTTTATATCCATTGATCTCCGAGCCAATTTTTATGTGTGAACGGCGCCGATTGTACAACAAAAAAAGCACTAGCTCGATATTTTGTGACGATTCATTAAAAAAACCGAGTTAAAAACCTTAATTAGCGCTTAATTAGGGTATTTAATTGTATATTTCACACTCAAAGCGCGACTATTTATTGTGCAGTCAATGGGTTCTGGAGTAGGCATAGCGACACGTAAATTTATTTTGTCTTTGCACTAAAAAGCGCTTGGCAACAGGGCAATTTAATATAAAATGGGGGAAATATTGAATTGCTCTCAATGCAGCTACTTTTTATTCATTTTAATTACAAAATAGGCTTGCTAGTTTTTATGCATTAGCGTAAACTTCGCGCCCTATCGAAGAATATTTTAGTTGCGTCGATTTGAGGGCGCACAGACGGAGTTAATTATGTACGCGGTTTTCCAAAGTGGTGGTAAACAGCATCGTGTGACTGAAGGTCAAACGATTCGTCTTGAAAAATTAGACGTTGAAACTGGTGCAGCAGTTGAATTTGATTCAGTACTTTTAGTTGCTGATGGTGAGAAAATCGAGATCGGTGTACCGTTCGTAAACGGTGGTAAAGTAACAGCTGAGGTTGTTTCACATGGTCGCGGTGAGAAGATTAAGGTTGTTAAATTTAGACGCCGTAAGCATTCTCGTAAGCAAATGGGCCATCGTCAATGGTTCACTGAAGTTAAAATCACTGGCATTAGCGCTTAATTAGAGGTACTTAGAAATGGCACATAAAAAAGCAGCTGGTAGTACTCGTAACGGTCGCGATTCAGAAAGCAAACGCCTAGGTGTTAAGCGTTTTGGTGGCGAATCAGTTCTAGCGGGTAGCATCATTGTTCGTCAACGTGGTACTCGTTTCCACGCTGGCGCAAACGTAGGTATCGGTAAAGACCACACTATCTTCGCAAAAGCAGATGGTAAAGTTCAATTTGAACAAAAAGGTCCTTTAAACCGTAAATACGTAACTATCGTAGCTGAGTAATCAGTAAGGTAGTAAAAAACCCCGCCTTTGCGGGGTTTTTTGTTTTCAGAAACGTCAAATATATACCCAAGCCTGCATTTACGTTGGCTTGGGTATATAATAGTTAAATTAAAGCCAATCCCTAAAGTGAGTAATCATGAAGTTTGTAGATGAAGTAGAAATTCGCGCAGAAGCTGGTGACGGCGGCAGCGGNCCAGACGGTGGCCCGGACGGCGGTGACGGTGGAGACGGTGGTAGTGTTTATCTACAAGCTGATGAAAACTTAAATACCCTAATTGATTACCAGTTTGAGCGTTTTCACCGTGCCGAGCGTGGTACTAATGGTCAAAGCCGTAACTGTACAGGTAAAAAGGGCGAAGACTTGGTAGTAAAAGTACCTGTGGGTACACGTATTACCGACGTTGACACCCAAGAGGCGTTAGGCGATTTAACGCAGCATGGTCAAAAAATTGTGGTTGCAAAAGGTGGTTTCCATGGCTTGGGGAATGCACGTTTTAAATCAAGTACTAACCGTGCCCCACGTCAAAAAACGTTAGGTACACCAGGTGAAGTTCGTAACCTTAAATTAGAGCTTATGCTACTTGCCGATGTAGGCCTATTAGGGTTGCCAAATGCAGGTAAATCAACGTTTATTCGCAGTGTATCGGCAGCAAAGCCAAAAGTAGCTGATTACCCGTTTACCACGCTAATTCCTAATTTAGGGGTTGTGCGCCCAGAGGCTAACAAATCGTTTGTAATAGCCGATATTCCGGGCTTAATTGAAGGTGCCTCAGACGGTGCTGGCCTAGGTATTCGCTTTTTGAAGCATTTAGAGCGTTGTCGTGTATTGTTACACGTGATTGATGTTATGCCAGTTGATGGTTCAAACCCTGTTGATAATGCATTTGCCATTATTAACGAGTTACACCAATACAGCCCGAAGCTTGCAGAAAAGCCACGCTGGTTAGTGTTTAATAAAATAGACTTATTACCAGAAGATGAAGCGCAAGCTTTGTGTGAGCAAATTGCGCAAGAGCTAGGTGAAGAAGAAAACGTTTACCGTATTTCAGCAGTCAATAAGCTTAATACTCAGCCATTAATTCACGATATTATGGCATTACTTGATAGCATGCCTAAAGAGAAGTTCGTTGAGATTGAAGACGAAGAAGTTGAGTTCAAGTGGGATACTTATCATCAAAAAGCAACCAAAGGCGATGATGATGATTGGGACGACTGGGATGAAGACGACTACGATGTAGAAGTCGTCTACGAGCGTTAATAAAAAACATATTTTAAAAAGGAGCATAAGCTCCTTTTTTATTTTTTAAGAATAAAGTACTAGGTATTTGATGTGATAATTTCAATGATCGCCGCAATGGCAAACAACCGTGTAATTGGTCTTGATAATAAAATGCCGTGGCATTTACCCGCCGATCTACAGCATTTTAAAAAGGTAACAACAGGCAAACCTGTCGTTATGGGGCGTAAAACATTTGAATCGATAGGTCGTCCTTTACCTGGGCGTCGCAACATAATTATTACCCGTAATAGCCAGTATAGCGCTCAAGGTATTGAGACGGTCAGCACCCCAGAGGCTGCGCTAGAGCTGGTTAAAGCCGAAGAAGAGGTGATGATAATTGGCGGTGGTAATATTTATCAGCAGTTTTTACCAAGTGCCGATCGTTTATATTTAACCTTTATAGATTTAGAGGTTGAAGGGGATACGCAGTTTCCAGATTACCAAGCGGTAGCAACGTGGGAAAACGTCGACGAACAGGCAAATAAACCCGACGAAAAGAATCAATATAGTTATAAATTCGTAACTTTATATAAAAAAGATTAACATTATTGCGAAACTTACAGCAGGTTGGTACAATATTAGACAATCAACATAGGTAAAAAGTACCATAAAGGGTGTTTCATGTTTAAATTGTCAAAGCTAATTGTTATTACAGCCGTTGCTGCTGGTTCGTTAATGTATACCGTGCCTGCTAAAGCCAATGATCAATTAGCAGTATCTATTTGTGAATATATCGCAGCTGATGATAAAAACCGTTTACGTAGTAAACTAAAAAGCTCACGTGTAAAAATTCGCAATATTTACGATGCTATTCAATGTAATGGTAATAATTTACTTCGCCATGCTGTAGTTAGTAACGCTGTTGACTCGGGCGAGTACATAGTTAAAAACTTATCAAAAAGCGCACTGTCTGATGGCGCTGATATAGCATGGGCCGAAGGCAATGGCCACGGTGGCTCACCGTTAATTGCTGTAATTAAAGACCGTGCAGGCCTTTAATTATCACAATAAAATAAAAACCGCGCGAGTCGCGGTTTTTTTGTGCCTGGCGTTAGCTAATACGCAGCGCTTTAGTAATGGTGATAGCTGTATTAAGCCTCTTATAATTTGCACACCCAAGTGATGAAACTCTCACCTTGTAATTAACCTGTGTTTCTTATCTTTAATAGCATATAAATTAAGTCGGTTGGTTTAATAAAGGCACTGTATTCGCTAAGCCTTTACTCGTATATTTGGGGCAAATATACGTGTTTTCCCTGAGTTACATAAAATTGTCATAAATAGTTAATAGTCTACGCGCTTAAACAATAGGGGTTGTTATTTATGCGCGTATCATCTTTTACTCGGCTGTTAGCCATACTGTTAACATTGGCAAGTATTTTATTGGCCATCACACTATTTTGGGCAAGCCAAACTTTACTTAAGCTTGAGCAACAAGACAGCGCATACAGTAAATTAAAAAACACGATTTTAGTGGATTTAGCCGGTGGCTTAGGCAGTTATCTAGAACAAGGTGATAGCCAATACTTAAATCAATCATCAGCCCTAATTGAGCAAGTAAAAACACAGCAACTCACAGTACTCCCCTCGGTACTTGCCGAGCAATTAAATGAGCAGCTCAGCACGTTAGATACCGATATTAAAGGTAAGTACAGAGCGCTGGGTAAATTGTCGGGCAACGAAACGGCGTTACTTGATAATGCAATTCGCCAAATGGCCGGCTCAGCCTCGTCACTGATTGGTTATGCAAAAAAATCCCCTAATCAAAATAGCGATGCGCAAGCTTATTACACACTTGGCGCAGATTATTATAATGAGGTGACCAACCTTGCCTTATTTACTTATCAACTAATCGTAAGTTACGACAGCAATACTGAACAAAGTTTGCAGCAAAGTATTGCTAATTTAAATGCGTTAGCAGCCAAAATAGAGCAACTCCCTAATTTAGGTGTTATGAGCGAGGTTGACGAAGATGCTTTATTTTTTGACGAAGAAGCTGAAGATTTGGCCGATGAAATAAAATCTGAAATTACCAGCTGGCCTAACCGCTACCCCCGCGATTTAGCCAGTACTTTAGCGCAAGCTCAGCAACGTGAAGCGGGCACCAATGAATTGCGTGAGCAAATTAGCTTGCTCTCTAAAACCGTTATTAATGCAGAGCAGCAACTAAAACACGCACAAGGGGCGCTTAAAGAAAACGTATTTTGGGTATTTTGCTTTGCTATTGGCGCTTTGGTGATGCTAGCCGCGGGTGTTTATATTGTGCAGCGTAACCAAGTGCTCAACCCATTAAGGCAACTCAGAGACGGGTTTGCCTTTTTAATTGAAAGTAACGAGCTTAAAAACATTGAAAGTAAGAACCCAAAAACAGAGGTTGGCGAAATAGCCAGTTACTTTAATTTATTAATTGAGCGACAGCGCAAAGAGGCACAAGAGCGTGCCCAAATGCTAAAAGTGGTAAATGATTTTATGCAGCAAATGAGTGAGCATTTGCAAACTATTAGTCAAAAAGCGTCTACAAGTCATGGGCAAGTGGAGCAAAACCAACATTTGCTTGCTGATATTCAACAAATTGGCGAGCAGGTAAATAATATTAATGCCCAAGTGGCTGATAACGCCCAACACACTTTTAGTGCAATGGAGCAAAGTTTAGGCTTTGCACAAAGCATGCTAAGTGCCAGTTCAGACACGCAAACACGGGTTGAGCAAAGTATGCAAAACCTACAAGAGCTGCTTGCGGGGGTTGAAGGCGTTGGGCAAATTATTGAAGTGATCCGCAATATTGCCGATCAAACAAACCTACTAGCGTTAAATGCAGCAATTGAGTCAGCACGTGCTGGCGAGCATGGCCGAGGCTTTGCTGTTGTAGCTGATGAAGTACGCCAGCTTGCCCGTCAAACTCAAGGCTCATTGAGCGATATTAATGAGCAGCTCACACTACTGAGCGAAAAGTCGGGCACAGTATCTACACAAATTGCGGCCTTAGCAGATGGCGCGCAGTCGCAAACACAAAACGCGCAAGAGCTAAAAGTAAACTCAGAGGGCGTGGCCGATAACGCTCAGCAAGCCAACAAAGTGGCCTTTGAGGCCATGGAGCTGGCTAAACAGCAAAGTAATTTGCTAGATAACTTTAGCCAGTCAATGCAAAGTATGAAAGGCCAAGTAAGCGAATCAAGCTTACTTGTTGACGATATTCATAGCCAGTTACAACAGCAAATGCAAACCATAAAAGTAAACCTTGGCTTGTAAATACCTGCTAACACAAAGGTAATTAGCGTTATACTGTAGGCTCATTAATCAAATGCTTTAAGGATTTATCATGATTGAACAAGGTCAAACGTTACCCGCAGTTACATTAACGCAGCTAACAGACGAAGGCATGCAAACTCACACTAACGCTGAGCTTTTTAATGGTAAAAAGGTTGTGCTTTTTGCTGTACCGGGTGCATTTACGCCTACCTGTTCAAATGCGCATTTACCTGAATTTATAACCCTTAGTGATAAAATTAAAGCAAAAGGTATTGCGGCAATTTACTGTGTATCGGTTAACGATGCTTTTGTAATGAAAGCGTGGGGAGAATCTCAAAATGCCCAACAAATCGACATGTTAGCAGATGGCGATGGCAGTTTTACTAAAGCGTTAGGGCTTGATAAAGACACCGGCAGTTTTGGTGGAACACGCTCTACTCGCTATGCAATGGTAGTCGACGATAATGTAGTAACAGGACTGTTTGTTGAAAAAGACAAAGAGTTTTCAGTAAGCCGTGCTGAGTCTGTATTAGAAAAACTATAATCGCATTATTAAAGCCCTAAGTGCATGCACTTAGGGCCTTTTAATTATGGCTGGTATTGGCCACTTAATGTTAAACCCGAAAAGGTTCTGTAAGCGTTAACGCTTAAATGCCACGTACCCGCTTGCGGATTGCTAAACGTACATGTTTCTGCGTTACCGTTTTTATAAGGACGACAGTCGTAGCTAGATGCGGTAGGTTGGCTGCCAAACTTAACAAATAAGTCAGCATCACCTGTACCACCTGAGGTGGTGACTGTAAATGTGCTCATTCCTGCTGGCACATCTAAGGTATAGTGCTTCCAGTTACCTGTTGTAGCCG
>NZ_AUTO01000226.1:0-1365 GCF_000498055.1 Pseudoalteromonas sp. TB51 | reverse complement strand
TAAAGACGTTAAGCGTACTCAGCGAGATTATACATTAGGCTTTAAATTATCTATTGTTGAGCAAGTAGAAAAAGGCGACTTCACCTATAAACAAGCGCAAAGTCATTACGGTATTCAAGGCCGCAGTACCGTTCTGGTATGGCTGCGAAAACATGGTAAATTAGATTGGTCTAAACCAACTTATATAGCCAACATGCCTAAATCGAAAGAAACCCCAGCACAAAAAATTAAACGTTTAGAGCGCGAGATAGAAGAGTTACGCCTAAAGGATTTAATCAAAGATGAAATGATTAATATTATGGATGAAGAATATGGAGCGGGCTTGCGAAAAAAGTACATATCCGAGCTATCACGCGCGCAAAAGAAAACCATCAAATAAAGCTTACTCCGTTATGCCGTGCATATGGCGTAACGCGACAAGGTTACTATCAAGCTATGCGCAGAATAGATGCTCGGAATAAAGAATTGGAGCCAGTCAAAGAATTAGTGATGTACTGGCGGCAATTCATGCCTCGTATTGGTGGGAAGAAACTTTATCTGATGATAAAGCCAGACCTGCAAGAGCGTGGCATTAAACTAGGTCGTGATTGTTTTTTTGATTATTTGAGAGAGCATGACTTTCTTGTAAAACCAAAGAAAAATTACACTAAAACAACAAACAGTAACCATTGGATGCGCAAGCATCCCAATTTACTAAAGGAATACATGCCTACTGCGGCCGAGGAAGTCTTCGTTAGTGACATTACATACGTAAAGTCAGCGCAAGGCGTGCATTACCTATCGTTAGTCACTGATGCTTACAGTCGAAAAATAATGGGTTATGAGCTGAGTGATGAAATGAAAGCAACCGATGTAGTCAGAGCATTAGAAATGACAATTAAGCAACGCGTATATAAACGTGATGCCATTCATCATTCAGATAGAGGTTTACAATATTGCTCTGAAGTATATCAAAATGCGCTATTAAAAGAGGGCATTAGACCATCGATGACCGATGGGTATGACTGTTATCAAAACGCATTAGCAGAGCGTATTAACGGGATATTAAAGCAAGAGTTTTTACTGTATAAATGTCGCAATATGGCAGAGTTAAAACAGCTCGTTGAAGAATCGATATTTATATACAATGAAATGCGACCGCACTTAAGTTTGGATATGAAAACACCAAATCAAGTGCATAAAAAAGACCTGGCGCTTTCGCACCAAGTCTTTCATTAAAACCGTCAACCTATTTCAGGACGGGACATAGATTACTTAGTCCAACCGTAGCAGGGCGTGGTGAAAAAGAAGTTACAGCGTTCTTTTTAGCATGGTTAGTGGTTGCCGTTATGGCACTTTTAAAGCGCGATAGGCTGCAATGGCGTG
>NZ_AUTO01000225.1:0-1827 GCF_000498055.1 Pseudoalteromonas sp. TB51 | reverse complement strand
CTGCCATAAATGCCCTCGCGTGTTTGAGTGTACCGGCAATAAATGCGCTTACCACACAGGGTAATATAGTGAGCTACTTACTTAATAAACAATGGGCCTTGTTTATTTTCGATGCGGTATTTTTACTGTTTAGCATACTGTTTTTAGTACAAACCGAAAAATTACGTACTGCTTCTAGCGCATCTAAAAAAACAGCTAATAACCTAGCCAATAATAAAAAGAGGCAAAAAGCATGATTGATTTACTTAGCTTTAGCCTCTGTTTGTTTGCTTTTAATGGTTTTGCTTTGGCAAAGCCAGCGCATTTTAAAACGGTGTTTACAACGCGTCCCTCTAAGCTGCAAAGTAATTTGCTGCTAATAGTTGCTTGGATCAGTATTTTACTAAGTTTATTGCTCTGTGTTGTTACGCAGCAGGGATACGGTGCTTTACTATTTTTTGGCTTTATGGGACTAAGTGTATTAATTATAACGATTTTTTATAATTTTATAGAAAAGTTGATTAAGCCATTTAGCTTTTTAAATATGTTACTGATTGGCTTATCAGGGCTATTACTGGCAGTAAATTCACTTTAGTTAGTAAAAACCTGATCCAAAGAAAGCCATTAACTTTAGGCAAAAAAATGGCAAGCTATAAAGCTTGCCAACAATAGGGGGATATTCAGTATGTCCAACACTTGCATGTCTCGTTGCAAGTGCAGCTAATATAGCCCGAACATATTTAACTTACCTTACAGTGAGATGATCGTTTTATTACAGCTGTAACAATCATTTACTCAACAACTGTAAAGCCCCTTTACATAGCTAAATATCCTACTGTTTAACCCAAATAACTTGCTCTGTAGCAAAGCCTAGTTTGTTTGCTTTAGCTATAAAATGTTGTTTAAGCTCGTCACTAACGGTAGGTGTACGCGATAAAAACCATAAAAAGTCGCGGTTATAACTTGTAATAAACGCATATTGGTAGTCGTCTTGGTCTAATTCAAAAATAACGTAAGCACCATAAAATGGACCAAAAAACGAGACTTTAAAATGGCCTGTGTCAGTCCCTTCTACAAATTTAGCTAAGCCCTGTGCTTCATCCCACTTTTGCTCTTTAGTTATAAAACCTTTGTTGAGCACTTTTACTGTGCCATCGTCATTTACGGTGTAAGTCGCGGTTACTTGCTCCATGCCCTCTTCGAATGAGTGATCAAGGCGGGCAATTTCGTACCACTTACCTTTGTATTGCTTAAGGTCAAAGTTTTTAACCGGAGTAATGCCCTCTGGTGCGCTTGTGCAGGCGGTGAGTAAAAATAACCCTGTAATGAGTAAAATAGTCGTAATGGCCTTCATGAAAGCTCCTTTTTAAAAGTGATGTTGTTTGTACGGCTCTAAGCCAATAAAGTTTGCTAGCCGATTAAAATAAATTGCTATAGGATCAGCTAAATACTAGAGCAATTAAAAGATTTAAGCATGAAAATATGGGTAGATGCCGACGCATGCCCTGTGGTAATAAAAGAAATACTTTTTAGAGCCGCAGAGCGCACGCAAACACCAACCATTTTAGTAGCTAACCATGCAATGCGTATTCCGCCTTCAAAATTTATAAGCCGCGTACAGGTTTCGAGCGGGTTTGATGTGGCCGATGACGAAATAGTAAAGCGTGTAGAAAAAGGCGATTTAGTTATTACTGGCGACATACCGCTTGCCAGTGAAGTTATAGATAACGGTGGCCAAGCACTTAACCCACGCGGTGAGCTTTACACGCCAGAGAATATTCGCTCGTTATTAAACGTGCGCGACTTTATGGATACCATGCGCTCAAGCGGCGTAGAAATGAGTGGCGG
>NZ_AUTO01000224.1:0-1177 GCF_000498055.1 Pseudoalteromonas sp. TB51 | reverse complement strand
TGAATCCGCAGCTTCGGTGCATAGTTTAGCCCCGTTACATCTTCCGCGCAGACCGACTCGACCAGTGAGCTATTACGCTTTCTTTAAAGGATGGCTGCTTCTAAGCCAACCTCCTGGCTGTCTGGGCCTTTCCACATCGTTTCCCACTTAACTATGACTTTGGGACCTTAGCTGGCGGTCTGGGTTGTTTCCCTCTTCACGACGGACGTTAGCACCCGCCGTGTGTCTCCCGGATATTACTTTACGGTATTCGGAGTTTGCAAAGGGTTGGTAAGTCGGGATGACCCCCTAGCCTTAACAGTGCTCTACCCCCGTAAGTATTCGTCCGAGGCTCTACCTAAATAGATTTCGGGGAGAACCAGCTATCTCCCGGTTTGATTAGCCTTTCACTCCTAGCCACAAGTCATCCCCTAACTTTTCAACGTTAGTGGGTTCGGTCCTCCAGTTGATGTTACTCAACCTTCAACCTGCTCATGGCTAGATCACCGGGTTTCGGGTCTATACCTTGCAACTAGTCGCCCAGTTAAGACTCGGTTTCCCTACGGCTACCCTATACGGTTAACCTCGCTACAAAATATAAGTCGCTGACCCATTATACAAAAGGTACGCAGTCACCTAACAAGTAGGCTCCTACTGCTTGTACGTACACGGTTTCAGGTTCTATTTCACTCCCCTCACAGGGGTTCTTTTCGCCTTTCCCTCACGGTACTGGTTCACTATCGGTCAGTTGGGAGTATTTAGCCTTAGATGATGGTCCACCTATATTCAGTCAAAGTTTCACGTGCTCCGACCTACTCGATTTCACTTAAAATGTCTTTTCATGTACGGGACTATCACCCTGTATCGTGGCACTTTCCAGAGCCTTCCATTAACACATAATAAGCTTAAGGGCTGTTCCGATTTCGCTCGCCGCTACTATCGGAATCTCGGTTGATTTCTTTTCCTACGGGTACTTAGATGTTTCAGTTCTCCGCGTTCGCCTCGTTAACCTATGTATTCAGTTAACGATACCTGCAAGCAGGTGGGTTTCCCCATTCGGAAATCCTAGTCTCAAGCGCTTTTTACTAGCTTGACTAGGCTTATCGCAAGTTAATACGTCCTTCATCGCCTCCAACTGCCAAGGCATCCACCGTGTACGCTTAGTCACTTAACCATACAACCCAAACGGGTCTTTGTT
>NZ_AUTO01000222.1:0-1560 GCF_000498055.1 Pseudoalteromonas sp. TB51 | reverse complement strand
TTATACCGAATCGTACCCCAAACCGACACAGGTGGTCAGGTAGAGAATACTAAGGCGCTTGAGAGAACTCGGGTGAAGGAACTAGGCAAAATCGTACCGTAACTTCGGGAGAAGGTACGCTCCTATCTGTGATGAGACTTGCTCTCTAAGCGGACGGGAGCCGCAGTGACCAGGTGGCTGGGACTGTTTATTAAAAACACAGCACTGTGCAAAATCGCAAGATGACGTATACGGTGTGACACCTGCCCGGTGCCGGAAGGTTAATTGATGGGGTTAGTTTTCGGACGAAGCTCTTGATCGAAGCCCCGGTAAACGGCGGCCGTAACTATAACGGTCCTAAGGTAGCGAAATTCCTTGTCGGGTAAGTTCCGACCTGCACGAATGGTGTAACCATGGCCACGCTGTCTCCACCCGAGACTCAGTGAAATTGAAATCGCAGTGAAGATGCTGTGTACCCGCGGCTAGACGGAAAGACCCCGTGAACCTTTACTACAGCTTGGCACTGAACATTGAACCTACATGTGTAGGATAGGTGGGAGACTTTGAAGCAGCGACGCTAGTTGTTGTGGAGTCGTCCTTGAAATACCACCCTTGTAGTTTTGATGTTCTAACGTTGGCCCCTGAATCGGGGTTACGGACAGTGCCTGGTGGGTAGTTTGACTGGGGCGGTCTCCTCCCAAAGAGTAACGGAGGAGCACGAAGGTTGGCTAAGTACGGTCGGACATCGTACGGTTAGTGTAATGGTAGAAGCCAGCTTAACTGCGAGACAGACACGTCGAGCAGGTACGAAAGTAGGTCATAGTGATCCGGTGGTTCTGAATGGAAGGGCCATCGCTCAACGGATAAAAGGTACTCCGGGGATAACAGGCTGATACCGCCCAAGAGTTCATATCGACGGCGGTGTTTGGCACCTCGATGTCGGCTCATCACATCCTGGGGCTGAAGTCGGTCCCAAGGGTATGGCTGTTCGCCATTTAAAGTGGTACGCGAGCTGGGTTTAGAACGTCGTGAGACAGTTCGGTCCCTATCTGCCGTGGGCGTTTGAGAATTGAGAGGGGTTGCTCCTAGTACGAGAGGACCGGAGTGAACGAACCGCTGGTGTTCGGGTTGTCATGCCAATGGCATTGCCCGGTAGCTACGTTCGGAACTGATAAGCGCTGAAAGCATCTAAGCGCGAAGCAGGCCTCGAGATGATTTCTCACTAGACTTTTAAAGTCTCTGAAGGGCCGTTGAAGACTACAACGTTGATAGGCAAGATGTGGAAGTGGTGTGAGCCATTAAGCTAACTTGTACTAATTACCCGTGAGGCTTAACCATACAACGCCAAACGCGTTTTGTGACAGAAACAAGCGACAGAAGTTAATAGCTAGAGTAGATAGATACTTAGACTTAAAAAATATTATCAGATATTTTCCAAATTTATGAGGTGACTCTTAGCGCGTAGCGTTAACATTGAGGCACCTTGCGCAAAGGAAAAAGTAGCACTACGTGCTTATCATTACTCCTTTGCACCTAATTTGCTTGGTAACCATAGCGTTTTGGACCCACCTGACCCCATGC
>NZ_AUTO01000221.1:0-3802 GCF_000498055.1 Pseudoalteromonas sp. TB51 | reverse complement strand
AGCGTTGGTTGTTGTTGCACCATTTAAAGTGCCTGTACCAGTAACACTTAATGTAGAAAAGTCAGAATCTAATACTGCATTAGAAACATCTAAACGCCCAGTAATTGTTGATGTTTTGTTTACGGTTGTGTCTGCTGTTGCAGATACTGTTACACCACCAGCAATAACTGCAGTGCCATCGTAAGCAGATACCGTACCATCTAACCCATCAGTAGCACCACCTTGAATTTCCATTGTTACATCAATGTTTTCGCCACTAGCGTTAGTAAACACCAATAAATCATCACCGGTAGTACCTGTATTATTTACAACCGAAGCAGTAATACCTTTAGCAGCTAGTGCTTCTGTTGTTGCTGGGTCAATGGCGGTTTTTAATGCTGCAACTGTACCATCACCCGTTGCCGCAGCCGTTGCTGTAATTTCTACACCAGCAACATTAAGTGTAACAACGTCTGTAGCGGTTGTATTCGTATCTCCAAATCCACCCACAGCAACTTGCGTGGTTGCACCTACGCCAAACACCCCTTCGGTGCTGTTGAATTGCCCAGCTAAATCTGCTGCGCTCATACCTGTGGTTAAATCTATGTTATTAGTTTTGCCGCCAGCTGTGACGCTTAATGAATCCGTATCTGCAAATGTTTTAGCTGTTTCACTGGCACCTGAAAATCCGGTAATTGCAGCTAAATCAAACCCTTTACCTCTTAGGCCTATATCCTCAGCGGCTGCAGAGTTTAAGGTTACGCCAATGGTTTGGTTACTGTCTGAACCTACTTGAAACTGCTGTGTACCGTAGTCGCCATTTAATAGTTTTTGCCCACCAAAGGTGGTGGTATCGGCTATACGGGTCAACTCAGTTTGCAAAGCGGTTACTTCTTTTTGCAGCGCTTCGCGGTCTTCCTTTGAATTTGAGCCATTCGCCGACTGTAGCGATAGCTCTCGCATTCGCTGAAGAATGTCGGTAGATGATTGCAACGCCCCTTCAGCAGTTTGCGCCATTGAAATACCATCGTTGGCGTTACGTTGTGCTACCGCTAAACCACTGATTTGCGAGGTTAAACGCGTGCTAATTTGCATGCCTGCTGCGTCATCTTTGGCGCTGTTAATACGCATCCCCGATGCTAGGCGCTCCATTGAGGTGGCTAAGCCTTCACCTGATTTTGCTAAGTTACGTTGTGCGTTTAATGACGACACATTAGTATTTACTGTTAATGCCATTTTACCATCTCCTAGGTTTAAACAGAGTGTGGTTCAACACGTTTTAACAGGAACCACTATTCGATAATTTCTAATTATTAGAAAAGCATTTACTGTGCCAACTTTCAAAAAAATATAACCACATGTTTTTAAAGCTTTTTCAATCAAAAAAATCAAACGTTAATAATAAGTTATCTGTTTAGCGGAAGTGACGACAATTTATTGCCGCTATTTTGAGGGAGGTTTTTGCCGCTTTGTATTCACCAAAGCGGCAAGGTATTTCTGCTTATAATTTATTTACAAGTAATCAAATAATGAAAGGTTAGTTAAACGGCCAAATGTAGCTTGCGAGGCTTGCAGTGCGGTTTCTTGTTTAGTGAGGTCACTAATAGCTTCTGCCATGTCTACTTCAACTAAGTCAGAGAGGTTACTTATGTTTTGAATATCTTGCGCAAGGTTTGAGTCGCTTACACTTTCAACCGCATTCATACGCCCGCCTAAGCTCGCTTGCGTATACACGACTTGCTCACTTGCATTTTGAAGCTGTACTACACCATCAGCTAGCACTTGCTGAAAGTCATCACCTTCAAGTGTGCCATCATTTAGCCCTGTAATGAGTGATTGTAATGTATTAAGCACATTTTCTTTGTGCGGCTTTTCGAGGGTAAAATCAAGCTGGCCTGGTGCTGCGCCTTCAAATCCGATTTTTATACCTGCAAATTCAATTGTATTATCATTAACTTCCCCTGTTTGAGGGGGATCAAGTGGCACGCCATCTTGTAAAATTTCGTATGTATCAGGATCGTTTACTGTTGCACCCGCGGTGGTTACAACATTAAAAGTATTGGCTGTGGGTGACACTGGAGTCGCTGGATCTGCGTTGTAATTTGCTTGATGAAACTTATCGAACTCGGCTTGGCCATCAACATATACAGTGCCTTTAGTAATATTATTGGCGGGCGTTGTTGTTGGTATGCCTGCTTTATTATCAAGTACATTTAGTCTGGCATCTGTTTTTTCAAACGTATCAAAGCCGTTATCGCTTGATTTAATACTTACCCCCTCAGCTATGGTTATTACATGCTGGCCTTGATCCCCGTTATAGGTGTACTCACCTGTTGTAGAGTCAAGCTGGTATGGTTGTGTGCTGTCTTGATAGCCTGAAAATATAAACTTACCGTCTTCTGAGCGGGTATTCATTAAATTGACGAGTGTTTTTTGTATTTCACTCAGCTCAGCCGCGATTGACTCTAAATCATCTTGAGTATATGCACCATTACCTGCTTGAATCGCTAGCTCTTGCGCTTGTTGAATATTGGTATTTATACTTTGTAAGATGGTTTCTTCAGTCTCAAGACGGCCAGTTAATTGGTCAATATTTTTAGTATATTGCTCATTTGTTTGTATTTTATTTGAATACAGCATTCCTTGCGAAATAGCAGCAGGTGCTTCTGAGGTAGTTAAGTATTTTTTACCTGTTGTTACTTGCTCTTGTGCATTAGCAACACTTTGTTGGTTATCGAGTATTTTATTAATGTTGTTTTGATACATTAAGTTATTTGATAAACGCATAATTACCTCGCCGCACTTAATAAGGTGTCAAAAACTTCTTGGGCAGCAGCTAGTACTTGAGCTGATGCCGAATATGATTGTTGGAAACGTAGTAAATTGGCAGCCTCTTCATCAAGGTTTACACCCGAGAGCGACTCATACCACGCTTCAGATTGCTCTGCTAACGCATTAAATGCGCTGGCACTGGTAATGGCTTGACCAGTTACTACGCCAATATCGCTCACTAACCCCGAATAGGCTTGATTAAATGTGTCGTGATTGTCGGCAGTGGTTGTTGTCACTACATTTTTACGCACTAATTCGCCATTTTGTAAATCAGCGAGCTTTAAACCATTGCGGTTATCATCAAAGCCGCCTTCGTTAAATTCAAGGGTGAAAGTGTCTCCAGTGGCTGGCGTACCTTCTATGTCAAAATCAAAGCCATAATCGTTATATGGCGTTCCAGCTTGAGATAAAACATTATTACCTGGCGGTGGAATAATAATGGTTGTTGCCGCGTTATTCTCATCTGAAATTTGATATTCGTTTGGGTTTCCTGTTTTAACTAACGTGATATCACCATTGGCTAGACCAGGGACGGTGGTAAAGCCACCCGATGTAACGCTTGTTACTTCTCCAGCTGAAATAGTGGCAGTGCCTACATTATCTATACTGTTAGCTGTACGAATAGGCGATGCCAGAGCTAAGTCTTCACCGCGGCTTGTCGCAAGCGTGATACTAGAAGCCGAGTCAGAATTAAGCTTAATATGAAATTTATCCCCGATATTTCCTGTACCATTAATTTCTAGTTTTAAGCCAAATGAGTCTTCAACTGTAGCCGGTAGTGGCGGCGTTGCATTAGGATCACCTGGTGTAGCTAATTGTATATCATCAGCATCTATGACGTTACTTGATGGAATAATTGCTATGGCCGCATCGCCAATAGGCTCGCCTTTATTATCTACGGGCTGAATGCTCACTTCATTTGTATCCGTGTAAGTAATAATAAAGTCGCTGGCAGGCAGCTCACTGCCTTTACCGGCCTCAAGCGTGGCAG
>NZ_AUTO01000220.1:0-26190 GCF_000498055.1 Pseudoalteromonas sp. TB51 | reverse complement strand
CCGGCCAGCGAGCCAAAGGTTTGTCTAACCGATGCGCTTAGCATGGTGTCGTCTATGTTCATTTGAACTTTTTCAGTGCGTTGCGGGTAACTAATTTTTTGAAATACTTGATGCCCTAAAAAATCCGGTGACCACATAGCGACAGCTAATACCGCAAACGGCAGCACAACCACAAAGCTTTCAAGCGTAGGTAAGCCAAGCATCCAGCCTGTGTTCTCGCCCCACCAATAAGCTGGGTTCATATTTGGTAAGCCCGGCGCGGTATTAAATTCAAACGGCGCACCGAGTGCAAATGCAACCACACCGCCAATAAGGCAGCTAAGCGGCACAGCTAACCAGCGCTTTTTAAAGTGCTCAAGTAACGCATACAATAAAATGGTCGCCAAAATAACAATAAATGCAATGTGCGCCATATCAATGGCCTCAGCCCATGCAAACAGCTTTTTAACCTGCGAAATTGTGCCAATAAAGCCTAAATATATAAGTAAGCCCCCGCACACGCCTTTACTGGTTAAGCGTGCCAGCAAGCTCCCTCCTTTGGTTATGGCTAAAATAAAGCCAAAGGCACCAATCAGTAAGCCAAATGCCATAGGATGGCCGNAACCACAATAGGAATAAGAGGAATAAGTGGCCCATGAGTACCTGCTAAGTTAGCGGTAGGTAAAATAAAGCCCGAAAACAAAATAATAAAAATAGAAACAATCAGTAATTCATAGCGTACGTTTTCTAACACAAACGCATCGCTTAAACCCAGTGGCGCTGCAAAAGTAGCGGCAATAGCACCTACCATAACGACTTTACCGATGGTGCCCGCCATAGCAGGAATCGTGTCTTCAAATTCAAAACGGTAGTCTCTAAATGGTAAATTAGGCCGCCAGCGTTTAGGCTGCATAATTTGCAGCTCGTGCTCTAGGTATTCGTCGCGGGTATTAAACTCTGAACTAGCTTTATGCTTATTTTGATAGCTGTTGGCATCATCTACGTGCGGTGCGCTTGTTTTTTCTGGCTCGTTACCCTTTGGGGTTACTGACATAGTCCCTCCTGTTACTCGTTGCTTATTTATTAATACGGCTTTTGTTAAAGCAAATGAATAGTGTAGGAGCAGAGTAGATCAGCTTTTACTCAGGAATGTATAGGCAAAAGGTCGTGTATGGCTTTATTTTATGCTAAATCATTGTGTTGGCATTCTTAAATGTAAAGTATATTTTGTTTAAAATCAGTATGTTGATTTGTTTTTTTATGTGTTCTAATTTGGTGAAACATTGCAAAAACAAGGCTGTTATCCTTTAGTCTAAGTAGTGGTTTATGTATTTTAATTGAACTGAAATAGCGCATCTGCTAGGTTCAACGGTTACTCAAATAATAAGAAATTCAATGCAAATTCAATCTCCTAAATCAATTGGTATTTTACTTGGTACGCTTTACGGCATATTTATGCGGCTGTTTGTGGAGCTGCTTGATACTTATAATTTAAGTAGCCTTGTATCTATTTCATTTATGTTTTTAGTGCCCGTTGCAATTGGCTATATTCGTATTCATTTTGAATTTAAAAGTTCAAATACATTAACTAAAAGGCAAATGGTGACAATTGCTTGGCAGCCAATTTTTGTTTTTTTACTTGTAAGCGTTATTACACTGCTTGAAGGCAGTATTTGTGTGGCAATGGCTTTGCCTGCCTTTATGCTCTTTGCAAGTATGGGTGGTTTACTGGCAGGCTTTATTAAAAACCGCCAAACAAAAAACGCTAACAGGCCTTTACTTTCAATAGCTTTGCTTCCTGTATTGCTCTCACCTATTGAGGTAAATTATTTACACTTATCAAAAACGTACGAAGTCACCAACTCTATAGTTATTGAAGCGCCTATAAATCGTGTATGGCAGCAGCTTGCTAATGTAAGCACCATAGAGCCACAAGAATTGCCATTTTCGCTTACCCAATTAATAGGTGTACCTAAACCTTTAGAGGCAAATATGAATGCTACGGGGGTTGGGGCTGTTAGAACGAGTAAATGGCAAAAAGGAGTTGCATTTAAAGAAGTGATTACGGATTGGCAGCCAAATAAACAGATGCTTTATAGATTTGAGATAGACCCTGATGCTATTCCCGATGATGCACTCGATAAACACGTAAAACTAGGCGGCGAATACTTTTCACCTCTTTATGGTGGGTATGCGTTAAGTGAAGATAAAAGCGGCAATACGATTTTAACTTTAAAAACGACTGTGCAAGATAATACAAATTTTGGTGTTTATTCGCGAATATGGGGTGAGGTGATTTTTCAAGACTTCCATTATTCACTTTTAACATTAATGAAAAACAGAGCAGAAAAGCCACTTGTCGCAGCTATTTCCCATTATTAACTTAAACCGCTATGGTATTAAAAAACTATTATAAGAGTACTTTATGAAATTATTAACGGCAGCAACGTTATTACTTGCCTCATCAGCGGCTATCGCGCGTCCTGCGCCTTTGGTATCTATACCAACACACGATGCGTTTTTTAATAATATAGCTGCGCATTGTGGTAAAGCGTTTGAGGGCAAAGTAAGCGTAGATAACGCAAAAGGCCCAAGCTCATTCGAGAATAAAAAACTAATTATGCATGTTCGTAAATGCACAGATAGCGAGCTACAAGTACCATTTCATGTGGGAGATGATGCATCGCGTACATGGATCATTACTAAAACGGGCAGTGGTTTGAGCTTAAAGCATGATCATCGCCATGAAGATGGCAGCGACGATGCTTCAACTATGTATGGCGGTCATACTCTTGATGCGGGTTTTGCACAAATGCAGTCTTTCCCGGCCGATCAATACTCTAAAGAGTTATTTGTAGCACAAGGGATAGCACAGTCGGCAGGTAATACATGGCAAATGTATATTTATCCGGAGGTTTTTACGTATCGGTTAATTCGCCAAGGGCGCGAGTTTAAGGTGGACTTTGATTTAACTAAACCAATTACTCCACCAGCAGCGCCGTGGGGCTACGAAAAATAAACTATTTTTCTTTTTTCTCGGGTGCGTCACATTGTAGTAAAACGTTTAATGGTGGTTGATAAGCGCGTGGTTTAGTAGGAAAACGTTCGTACTCTTGCACGCCTTCAAGCACTTTTAACATAAAGGTTCTGCCGCGGCATAATCTGTCTGCGTGGCGCAGTAAAAACATACTTTGATTAGCAAAGTGTTTGTAATCGTCTGATTGTATTTCTATTTTATAGTTGTCTTCACTAATTTTGGTTTGGTAGTAATGTACTTTGTTATCAAAGTCGTATGACTTTTCTTTTTCGCCCACTTCTGCAAAGGCGTTCCCTATACCAGAAAAGGCTAGCAATGCAGCGCCAACAACTAAATGCGGTGTGTATAAGCCTTTCATAAAAATGTATCCTTTAATTTGCGAACTTAATACCCATTAATAAAGCATTAAGTGCGATGTATTTAAGTTAAGTCTAACACCCAAAAAGAGAATATGTGATGTTCAAACAAATAAAACAACTGTTTGCCGCTTTTGACGAGCAACAGCCAAGCATAGAGCAGCATGATCTAAAAACAGCGGTTGCTGCGCTGCTTATTGAAGTAATGCGTGCTGATTCTAAGCTCGACCATAATGAACAACACACCCTGACTGTAACCTTAAAAAAATACTTTAATTTAACAGAATCGGAAGTTGATGAGCTCACCAACAATGCCGCTGGTAGCTTAGATGGGGCTATTGATTACTTTCAATTTTCTAAGCAGATTAACGATCACTGCAGTGCGGCGCAGCGCATTGAAATAATTGAGCTATTATGGCGATTGGCGTATGCCGATGGAGAGATAGACCCTCAAGAAGAGTATGTAATACGCAAAGTGGCTGGGCTTTTATATGTAGCGCACACCGATTTTATCGCTGCTAAATTAGCAGCGACACAATCGTAAAAATTAGCTTAATTTACTAGCAACAGAAACGAGCTGCTGCGTTAATACGCTAACTTTTTCTGCTGTGGTAGGGTCGCTAATTTTTCCATCTTCGTCAAATACAGTAAATGCAGATGGGATAGCGAGCTGATCGGCAAGTACTAACGAGCCAATCCCACTTAAAATATCGCGTACATGGTTTAAGCCGCGCAAACCACCCAAACCACCCGGTGATGTAGCAAATAACGCCACTACTTTGTTACGAAATGCGGGGACTGCGCCTTGCTCAGTTCGCGACGCCCAATCAATTGCATTTTTAAGTGCAGCAGTAATTGAGCCGTTGTACTCTGGGCTTGCTAGTAAAATACCATCAGCATTACGCAGTTTATCTTTTAATAGTTGTGCATCGGTAGGTGTGCCTTGCGCTTCAATGTCTTCGCTAAATAATGGCAAATTTAACTCGGCGAGTGTAATTACTTCCACTTCAGCACCGGTTTGCAGAGCAAAACGAGCTGCTTCGTTAATAAGTTTTTGGTTAAAGCTATCTTTACGCAGGCTACCCGCGAGCGCGATAATTTTTGGTGCTGACATAATTTAGACCTTTTATTGGTTGGGTATGACACTAATGTAGCAAATTTTTGCTTGTAGAAAACCCGAATAAACGCAACACTTATGTGCGTATATGCACATAAGTAGAAGGCGGGTAGCGTGGCAATAAAATTTGACGACTGGCAAGACGTAAAAGTTGCCTTTGAAGTGGCAAGGCTAGGTACTTTGACCGCCGCAGCAGAGGCACTAAGTGTGCACCATAGCACAGTGTTGAGACGCATAAATAACTTAGAGAAAAACTTAAATGTACGGTTGTTTCATCGCCATGCGCGCGGATATAAAGTAACCGAAAGCGGGGCAAAATTATTTGAAACCGCACAAGCAATAGATAACTCACTCGAAGGTTTACATAATGCCATTGCCGCAGCCGATAGTGAGCTCAGAGGGAGCTTGTTACTGACTACCGTAAGTGGTTTTATGGATATGCTAAGCAACGTGTGTGAGCAGTTTCAAACATTGCATCCGCAAGTGCAGCTAGAAGTGATTTTAGAGCAAAAGCGCCTAAGGCTTGACCACGGACAAGCCCATATAGCAATACGTGTAGGCCCCAAACCTGATGAAGGCGACTATATAGCGCAGCACTTAGCTAAGCTATCGGCCGGCCTATATGCCCACAAACGTTATATTGCTAAACACGGCATGCCAAAAACCTTAGATGACTTAAAGCAGCATAATTTTATATCGGGTATTGCGGGATTTAATGCGCGTGTACCTTACTTTAGCTGGGTTGATGAGTTTATTCCTCAGTCGCAAATTAAATTAAGAGTATCAGAAACCTCAGAAGCGGCGCGCGCGGTTATTAAAGGCTTAGGCATAGGGGGGTTGCATCAAAGCGCGATAGAAAATAACCCCGACGTAGTGCCTATATTGCACGACAAATTACATTGGGAGTTTGACTCTTGGTTGGTTACTCACCATTTAGTACACCGCACGGCCAAAGTGCAAGCCTTTGCTGCGTTATTAAAAACCTACTTTAGTAACATGCCACACGTTAAATAGTTTTTTTAACTTTAATGCCTAAGCGTTTGGCAAGCCTAACTAGGTTGGCTCTGTCGAGTTCAAGGGTTCGTGCAGTAGCTGCCCAATTATAATTATGCTGTTTTAATTGCTCGGTAATAACCGTAAATTGCAAAGATTCAACGGCCTGTTTTAAAGGCTGATGATGGGCAGTGTGGGCGGTAATTGGCGTGCTAACGTGCGCGTTGTTGTTTGGTTGTTGGGCTAAATCGCAGTGCTCGCTTGTAATTGTTATTATTGGGTTTTGCCACTGGCTTTGCTTAGCCTTTAATGCGCTGCGGCTAATAACATGTTCAAGCTCGCGTACATTACCAGGCCAACTGTATTGGTTGAGCAATACTTGCGCTTCAGTGCTTAGCTTTAATTGTTTAATACCTAATTTACGGGCAGTTTGTTCAATAAAATAACCAGCCAGTAAAGTTATGTCGTGCTCGCGTTTATTAAGTGGCGGCACGGTAATAGGGTAAACACTTAGCCGGTGATATAAATCGGCTCTAAAGCGGCCTTGCGCTACCTCATGTTTTAAATCACGATTAGTGGCTGCTATTACCCTTACATCCACATATTTTGGCGTGTCTTCTCCCACTGTTTGTATTTCACCACTTTGTAACACACGTAATAATTTACTTTGCATAGCCAATGGTAGCTCGCCAATTTCGTCTAAAAATAACGTGCCGCCATCAGCTAGCTGAAACTTACCTTGGCGGGCATTTTGTGCGCCAGTAAATGAGCCTTTGGCGTGGCCAAAAAACTCACTCTCTGCAAGATTTTCGGGGAGTGAGGCACAATTTAAGTGAATCAGCGGTTGATCTTTTCGGGCAGAATTTAAGTGAATATTACGCGCTACTAGCTCTTTTCCTACGCCCGTTTCTCCTAACACCAATACACTAAAATTAGAGGCCGCTACGAGTTTTATTTCATTTTTAAGCGTTTGCATTACAGGGCTTTGGCCAATAATTTCGCCGCCATCGCGAGTAAGCGCATCACGCGTTAGCGCTTGTACAAGGGCGTTTGAATGCTGTGCATGGTGTTTGTAATGGGCAAGCTCTAGGGCTGTTTTAAAATGCGCACTGCACAGTGTTTGTAAGGTGCTGAGCGTATCTGCGCTAATACTGCAAAAGGCATTTGCGTTTAAGCTGTCGAATGTAAGCACGCCTAGCAAAGTGTTTTTATCGTAAAGGGGTAAACCTAAGCAAGCATGCACAGGAATATCGCCCGTTTTGGCCAGCAGCAGGCCGTCGTATGGGTCGGGCAGGGGGCAGTCGTGTGCAAACTGTAATGCGTGGTTTGCACTACAAATGGCCGCTAATCGTGGGTGCTCTGCTATTTTAAAGCGCCTACCAAGGCTATCGGGCATCAGACCTTTGATGGCTAAGGGCTTAAGTTGCTCGCCCTGCACGACAAGTAATGCACTGGCATCACTAGGTATTACACGTTCAACCGTTGCCAATAATTGATCAAAGCTGTGCTCGTGCAGCGTGCTTTGGGCAAGCTCTAAAGCCACTTGGGTAAGGTTGAATTGCTGGTTCATGTCAAAATGACCTATTCGTGTTTTTATGATTTAAATTAGAGTGTGTCATAAAGACTCAATTTGTAAAGTGTTTATATTTAACTTACTGAATATTAGTGTTTTATTTTATTGGCACACTATGTGTAATAGCTAAGTAACGTTAATGGTTGCTGAGGTAGTTATGAACACACTTACACTAAATAATGTAAACAACCAGGTTGAGTTAGGCGTATTTTTTAAATCGCTATTATTTACTGCTAATGCAGTATTAGGGCTTAGCGCTATTTGTATGGTTGTGAGCATTTTAATTAGTTACCCGTACGCAGAGCACTTTTCGATGCAGGTACAAATATCAGCGCATATTAGTACGATTGTAGTGGCAGCTATTTTAAAAGTTAGTTATGTGCTGCGTTGTGTTGCGCAACATGGTTTAGGGCAGGAAGTACGCTAATGCGCCCACTAAATTTAACAGAGCCAATGCCAGCGCACATAGCTATTCATCACGTAACAAAATGGCCGTTATGTATGCTTGCATTTAGACCCTACTTTTTAGCAGGCGGTTTGCTGGCATTTTTATCGATAGGGTATTGGTTACTTATTTTAACGGGCTATGCTAGTTGGCACTTAACCATGCCAGCCACACNGTCGGTTTTTTACTTACGGCGGCACAAACTTGGACAGGCGTTGAAAGTATAAGTGGCAAAGCACTTATGCTACTTACTTTTGTATGGATAAGTGCTCGTTTAGCATTTTTTATAAAGCTGCCTGATTTTGCTAATGCTAATTTATGGCTTGTTACTTTGCTACAGCTAGCATGGTGGCTTGGGGCAATTACGGCACTGGCTAATATGCTATTAACAGCACGCAGTAAAAATAATTACCCGTTTTTAGTTATTTTAAGCGTGTTGTGCGCCCTTAATACTCTTTATTTACTCCTTGTTTTAAATAACAACATGCAGCTTGCATTAGCTGTAGTTGACACTGCGGTACTGGTTGTCAGTTTACTGGTCGGCATTGTAGCAGGGCGGGTTATTCCTTCTTTTACTGCTAAAGGCTTAGCGCTTAGCGAGCAAGTACGCACTCCTAAAATTGATAAAGCACTACTGTACTTATCAATATTGGCAATTACTTTATTTTTTATCAGTAAATTATTTTTAAGCTCAATTAGCCCTGCATTCATTGTTGCAATAGTGGCTGCGATTCACTTAATTCGCGCAAAGCTTTGGTGGCATGCAAACGTGCTAAAAGTGCCTTTATTATGGTCTTTGCATTTTTCTTATTTTGCTTTAGGTGTTGGCTTAATGATGATTGCACTGAGCTTTTACACAAGCGAAATACATTTTAAAGATGCGCTCCACCTTATCACTATTGGCACAATAGGGATGATGATTTTAGCCATGATGACCCGTGTATCGCTGGGGCATACAGGGCGTACGCTTAATACACCTAAATATATATCTGTTGCTTTTGCGCTTGTGCTGGTGGCAGCTATTACTCGCTCCATACTCCCCTTAATTATTGCGCCACACTTTGCTTGGCAGATCAGTGCCTTGCTGTGGTTAGTGGCTTTTTTGTTATTTTTAATTTACTGCACACCTATATTAACGCGCCGTCGTGTTGATGGGCGCTGTGGTTAGTTTACCTACAGGACTACATTATGTTATCTGATAAAACCATTGAGATTGTTAAAAGCACTGTTCCGTTATTAGCGCAAGCCGGCACGGTTGTGACCGAACATTTTTATAAGCGACTATTTAGCCATAACCCAGAGCTCAAAAATATTTTTAATATGACCAACCAAAACACCGGGCGCCAGCAATTTGCTTTGTTTAACGCCTTAGCGGCATACGCTCAAAACATTGATAACTTAGCGGTGTTAAAAGAGGCATTAGCGCGCATTAACCATAAACACACCAGTTTAAATATTTTACCAGAGCACTACCCCATTGTTGGTGATCACTTAATTGGCACCTTAAAAGAGCTAATACCAGAGCAGTTTACGCCGGATGTAGAATACGCTTGGCGTGAAGCATATGCACTGCTTGCTGATATGTGTATTACCGAAGAAGCGGCTTTATATGAGCACAGTAAAAATACACGCGGTGGTTGGGCGGGCACACGCCAATTTGAAATAACCAACAAACAGGTTGAATCAGCACTCGTAACAAGTTTTACACTAACGCCTATAGATGGCAAAGCGGTGATTACCCATAAACCAGGCCAGTATTTAGGGATTAAAGTTAAACCAGCGGGCGCTGAATATGAAGAAATTCGCCAGTATTCTATTTCACAAAAAGCCAATGGTAAAAACTACCGTATTAGCGTTAAAAAAGAGCTACAGCCAAAGCCTGGCATGGTGTCTAATTATTTACACTCACTAGCTCAAGGTGACATAGTTGAACTATACCCGCCTGCAGGTGATTTCTTTTTACGAAATAGTAAAAACCCAGCGGTACTTATTTCAGCAGGTGTAGGGCAAACCCCAATGCTTGCGATGCTCGAAACGCTATTAAGCGATAACTCTAAGCAAAATATTATGTATTTACATGCGTGCGAAAATACGCAGCAACACTCATTTGCACACTATTTAAATGAATTAAGTGCGGCTTATAACAGCTTGCAAACTATTACGTGGTTTAATCAAAGTAGTGATAGGGCTGATTTTACAGGGTTAATGGACTTAACTGCCATAAAAGCACAGTTACCTCTTGCATATGGCGATTTTTACTTATGCGGCCCCGCTGGGTTTATGGCGTTTGTGAAAAGCCAGTTAATGGCACTCGGTGTTAAAAACGAGCATATTCATTACGAAGTGTTTGGTCCGCATCAAGACTTATAAACCAAGAGAAAAATGATAAAGGCACACAGCATAAATGCTGTGTGCCTTTTTAATAGTATTTTATTGTGCTTTACAGCTTACGTTTTTAAGCTCAATAGACATATCTTTTTTAGGATAATAAAGCACGCACTGCTTGCCGATTATTTGTAAAACAAACTTTTCTGGCTTGATATTATGCGCGCCCATTATGGGCATACCATTTGAGTCTTTACTATTTCCATGGCTTAATAATAGCTCGCTGCGTTTAGTAAAAACGGTGTCGGCCAGTGTAACTAGTGTGCCGCCCTTTGCTTTTATAATCGCTTGCTGGAGCGTGGCTATAACGCCTGGGTTTACCTCGGTAAGTAGTGCAGGCTTAGCAGTGGCATTACTCATACTGTTACAGCCTCCAATAAATAATAAGGTTAATATTGCCAGTAGTTTAGCCATTACTTATCCTTATTTAACGTAGGCCAGGTTAAATCCATATTGCCACGGTTAACGTTATTAGGTGCGTTTAAAGGTAATAGCTGCTTGCTATCGCCAGCAGCGCTTTGTACTTGCGTTTTAATACTCGCAGAGGCGGTGCTAACAGGGCACGTGCCGTTATTATCAATATGATAAAGCGCAGTAGAGAGTATCCCTTCGTTTGGATCGCCTAATTGATTATCAAAGTCGTCACTGACTACACAGCCTTTTACATCAGCATCAAACTGTGGTGTAGGCGTTGGCGTAAAGCCTGCTGCATATTCACCAAACCCTTTACTGTTAATACCGCTAAATTGAATGGTGTAATAGGTGGTGCCACAGTTATGTGTTGGGGTAAAACCGTATGGTTTACCACAGGTTGTGTCGCCAATGAGCACCACCTCGGCGTCAATGCCTTTTAAGCCATTAATAAAGGCTTCTGAAGCTGAACACGTACCCGATGTACTAAGCACATACACCTTAGATAGGTTTAAATCAGGGAGGCTTTCGCCAGTGCTAAAAAAAGTTGAGTAATCAATTTCTTCATCTATAAACGGAAAAGGCGACTCTACCGGTTGTTTATCGTTTTGCTGAGTTTGGTAATAAATACGGTTTTGAATGTTGGCGCTGCCCGCCACCATGTAAGCCAGCTGCGAAGAAAGCGCTAATAAACCGCCTCCGTTATATCTAAAGTCGATAACAAGCTCTTCTACGTTATCGGTTTTAAATTTATTAACGGCAGCAATTAAGCCTTCTTGGGCAATACTTATATGGCTATTAAACTGCATGTACCCTACGCTAGTGCCATTTGCAGTGGTAATGGTTTTTACGTTTTGTACAGGCGTTTGCTCTATGTTGCCGGCAGTTACGTTAAAGGTTTTTTCAGCGCCATTGTTACTGCGCACAACGATGGTGTGCGAGTCGCCATTAGCGGGGCTAAATAAGCCTTCGTTTAAGGTATCTACGCCTGCTTGTGTGCTGGTATTAATGCTTACGCCATCAACTTCAAGTACGGTATCGCCACGTTGAAAACCAATTTGGCTTGCTGGTGAGTCGTCTTCTAGGTAGGCAACACGTAAAATTCTATCAGCTGGGTCGCCAATAAATGCCCAATTTATACCATAGCCTGAGGTTACACCTGATTGCGCTTCTTGAAAGTAATCCTCAGAAGGCTCTGAAAAATGAAAATTATCTTTTTTAGCACCAGAGTCGGTTAGTTCTTCGGTTTTTAGTTGGGCAAAATAATCCGCCACTGTAGCAAAGTTTTCAGGGTCGTTATCGGCTATTTCATCATACCAAAGGTAGGTTTCGTCACTCCACGAGCGAAGCCAAAGCTTTTCGTAAAGGGCCGAACCGGCTTGGTCAGGGTAGGGCTCATTATTATTAAACGGATCGTTACCTGTGCGTGGGTTTTCGCAAAAGTTTTTTAACTCCTCCGATGGCTCAAATACACCTGCCGTCCATGTTGGGGCTGTGCTTGCAGGAGGTGTGACGACTGGGTCGGGCGTTTCATTCATGCTGCTACCACCGCCACAGCCCACAAGCGTTAGGCTTGAAAGTGCAGCAATAATAGCGAGTGATGCTTTATTATTTTTAAACATACAAAACTACTTTTTGTAAATAAGTTGTTTGAAATACTACAACACCCGCTCATTTATTCAACGTATTAGCCCCTAAATTATGTAAATGAGTGTATACATTTAGGTGTACTACAGCTTACTTGCGCTGCTTTTATCTGCAAATGCTTGTTTTTGCCAGGCATTAAATAGCTTTTGCTGTTTAGCTGATATTTTTAAGCCGTATGTTTTTTGCATATAAGCGTAGGTGTCGGCAATGCGCTTACGGGCATAAAAAGGAGGCTCTACAACGCGTTGTTTAAAGTTAACCTTTACTTTGCAGCGGCCATATTGGGCAGCGTTTTCGCTAAGCATACCAAAGCGATAGTTAGAGCGATCTGCGTTAATTTCGCCAATAGCAGGGGCTAAATTGTTTATATCGGCTTCCATTTTTCTAAATTTAGCACTGACCTTGCGACAGTTTTTACGACCACCGTTTTGCCAGCATTGTAACTGGTGACCAAATTCCCACGCCGGCACTATATGCTCCCACTCTATACGCAGTGCACGTATATTAACCTTGCCAGAGGAAGTTAACGTATTACGCGGAATATAACCACAGTTGCTAGGGTCGGGGATTAGCTTTTTACCTTGTTTTTTAATGTCGCAGCCGCAGTAAAGGCTTTTGGCGTTTTCGGGTAGGGTTTTAATTAAGTGCCTTTTAGCCGTTGAAAAACGGGTAAATTCTTCACTCGATGCAGAAAAACAAATACAACAAGCCACAAAGGCCAAAATAAATTTAAGCATATCCATCACATACGTGAACTACAGGAGGCGCTAGTCTAAAGTTTTGCTGCTAAAAGATAAAGCCTGAACGAATTTTAATCCGCAATGCTTAGTACACTCTATACTGATATAAAAAATAGCGAGGAGATGACTATGCTAGGTGCTTTTTCAATAAGTTTAACGGTTAAAGATATTAGAGCCTCAAAAGCGTTTTACGAAAAGCTGGGCTTTAGTGAGTTTGCAGGTGAGATAGAGCAAAACTGGCTAGTGATGAAAAACGGTGAGCATTTAATTGGTTTGTTCTCGGGTATGTTTGATAAAAACATGCTGACCTTCAATCCTGGCTGGGATCAAAACGCACAAACCGTTACAGAGTTTAAGGATGTTGATGCGCTTAGCGAATATTTTCAAAGCGCTCATATCCAGGTTGAACCTGTGGGTGATAAAAGTTTTATTATTACCGACCCAGACGGCAACCCTATTTTGATTGACCAACACGTGTAAGTTTTTTTAGCCTAACGTTTTGTATTAATAAAATAATACCGCATAAACAAAATAGTACGCTGGTGGCTGCAAAACTGATGAGAAGCGGGTTGTTAAAATCTTCTCGCTCGTCGTAATCCATTATGTGTAGCATCCAAAAAAAGTCGAATATGCGCCATAGTGTGCTGCGAACGGTGATAACTTTGCCGTTAATTGCATTTAAATACAGCGTAGTATTAAAGGTGTCGTTAAATTGTACTTGCCACACGTTTGTTTTATATCCCACCTCTCGAGTGCCTTGTTTTAAAAGCGTTGTGCTAATTGGCTTAGCGTCGATGAGTAAATGCGCTTGTGCATTAGCGGTAATTTGTATTTTAGTGGGTGGCTGAAAAGGGCGCCCCGTTAAACCATTAAAGCTCTGCTGCTCCTCAGTATTAATAACAGTAATAAGCGGGGTCGTTAAAAAGTGCTCAAACACTATTTGCGTGGGGTTAGGCACTTGCGCAGTAATATTATCGAGTGATGTGGGGTAGTCTGCTTGAGTAAATGGGTTTGTAAGTATGCGCTTAGCAAGGTGCTTACCGTGTACGTATTCAAGTGGTATCGCGCTCATTACTAAGCCGCCTAAAAGCCAAGCTAAAATTTGTAAGGCAAGTAAATAGCCAAGCCACTTATGTAGTTTTCGAGCGCGCTTAAATAGTTGTTTTCTCATTTTGTGCTTCTTATTATTTTTAGCGTTAGTGTATTACAGCAGCCCATGCTTTTACTGCGACATTTTGTCGCAGTTATTCATAAGCTTACTCTAACTTTATAAAAATAATAAAAAGGAGCGGTAAAAAATCAGTGAGGCTGTGTTTAATGCTCACGTAAGGCATTTATTAGCCCTTGTTTGCTCATTTTAGAGCGGCCACTAATGCCGAGCTCTTTAGCTTTATTGTACAGCTGCTTTTTAGTGCGCTGCTCATACTTTGAGGCTTTGCCGCCTTTGACAGCGGTTTTATGAGTATTGCTATTAGCAATGCGCGCGGCTTTTTGTTTGCTCATGCCTTCATCTCGAAGCGCATCGTACTGATCGTCGTTTTTAATTTGCGGGCCATGATCTACCATAATTGTCCTCCTGAAGCGTTTAATTACACAGAGTGTGTATAACTTTCATACATAAACGGTAAAATTAAGCGTAACTAGCCTAACCCGTTTTATAAGGCAAATTAGGTGCCAATGGCGTTTAAACAGGTATTTTCTATGAATAAAGCCATGTTTAACGCTTAGTTGATTTGGTATAAAAGTAAAACTGCGTTAAAGTTTGCGATGAAACTATAAGAGGGTAAAAAGCAGACAATGTCGGAAATTCAATTTTTAAATGTAGATCTAGAGCTTGAGTCTAAACAAGATATTAGCGCCCTAGTGGCAGACTTAAAGAAAAACGCGATGGTTTTGCATTATGACAAAGACGAATATCGTCAATTGGCGCGTATTGAAGCCTCAGGTGATATAACCACGCCAGACAAAGCAATCAACCACTTATGTGAATTAATAGAGTCGTGTTCACGTAATGCGCTTAAGCAGTGGCTAAGCTGTTCGCGCAGAACGTTTGATATAGGCTTTGAGTCGGGCACGTCACCTAAGTGTTTTAACCAAGCTCTACATGCAGATACACTACTACGTATATCTGCAATTGGCGCTGGTATGGAAATAACTATTTACCCTATCGAAAAGTAGCCATAGTTAATTATTTGCGCTCGACAACCGCTGCGGTCATTTTTGATACGCAGCAAAGCTCGCCGCGGCTATTGGTTATTTTTATTTCCCATACAGAACTGCGCTTACCAATATGAAATGCACGAGTAACGGCGGTTAAAGTGCCATTTCGAGAGGCCTTTAAGTGGCTGGCGCTAATTTCCTGTCCAACACAATAAAATTTTGTAAAGTCCACTACAAAGTTAGCGGCGTAGCTTGCTACGGTTTCGGCAAGTACCACATTTGCGCCACCATGTACCATACCAATAGGATTATGATGCTCAGGAATAGCAGGCATGGTAGCCACTAGGTAATCATCTCCTATTTCGGTTATTTCTATGCCCATGGTTTTCATTAGCGTGCCTTGGCCGTTTATTCCCTCATCTAACTGTTTGCAAAGCTCTAATGTGATGGGTTGATGCCAAATACTCATAATTACTCCTTTATATTGAAAGCAAATTTATAGCATTTTAAATACTGAACGTCTGTAATTACCTAAAATTTATCCAGGTGCGGTGTATTTAGCTATTTTAAAGCACAATTTAAATTTGCGATTTTTATTTAACTGTATATACTCACAGTTAAATGTACTGTATGGAAAACCAGTTGTATGCGACCATTAACTAAACGCCAAGCTCAAATACTCGAACTAATAAAAGTTTTTATTAAAGACACTGGTATGCCTCCTACACGTGCCGAAATTGCGCAAACACTCGGTTTTAAAAGTGCCAATGCCGCAGAAGAGCACTTAAAAGCGCTTGCCAAAAAAGGTGTTATTAAAATGAAACCAGGCGCAAGCCGTGGTATTCAATTGGTTGAAGAAGAAGAGCCAGAGCAACTAGGTCTACCATTAATAGGTAGAGTTGCAGCGGGGTCGCCTATTTTGGCGCAAGAACATGTTGAGAGTCACTGTAAAATAGACCCACTTATGTTTAAACCAGCCGCCGACTTTTTACTGCGTGTTAACGGCATGAGTATGAAAGATATAGGTATTATGGATGGCGACTTACTTGCCGTACACCGTACTCAAACAGCAGAAAACGGCCAAGTTGTGGTTGCACGAGTAGATGAAGACGTAACCGTAAAGCGCCTAGAAAAAGCAGGCCGAAAAGTATTATTACACGCCGAAAACGAAGAGTTTACGCCAATTGAAGTAGACCTTGAAAACGAATCGTTTAATATTGAAGGGTTAGCCGTTGGGGTAATAAGAAATGCCGACTGGATGTAATTTTTAACTATTTTTAAGTAATATCTATAAATGCGCACTTTTTAGTGTGCATTTTTGTTTTAAAAACAAACCTTCCGCCATCTCAAAACGCCCTAAAATTATTTAGGCTGTAAACTTTTTTTCACTCATACTTTTATCTTCCTAAGCGTGTTACATCCCTTAATTTTGCTCGTATCTTGGCTGTTAAATAACAATTTAATACGCCGTCATTTAGTCAATTTTAAAATATCACTTGATTGTTTTTTATACTAAAACTTGCTTGTTGTACGTTTTTTAGCTAATCATTAATGTGCTGGACTAACAATAACTCACAGCTTTTTAGTTATGAGAACACACAATATACACAAACCTTTTGTTGTCCTAGCGATACCAATCAAAAATAAGATTGGTTAAAAAATAAAAATAACGAATTGGCGTTTAAGCCGTATGCCTCTTCGCTTTGCATTCGCAATAGCATCAAAGGAGCCGTCACATGGGTAAACTGACCTCTACCTTGTGGCTTNTAATAGCCAATACAATATGCGCAAGGGCGTAACCGATATAAGTAATAATGTATATCAGCTACACATGACTATATTTTTAATATGTTGTGTGATTGGGGTGATAGTGTTCGCAATAATGTTTTGGGCACTGATTCATCACCGTAAATCTAAAGGGGCAGTTCCTGCCCAATTTCATGAAAGTACCAAAGTAGAAATTCTTTGGACTGCCATTCCGTTTGTTATTTTAATTGCCATGGCAATCCCTGCCACTAAAACCCTCATTGCGATGGAAGATGCCAGTAAGGCCGATTTAACCATTAAAATTACAGGGTCACAGTGGAAGTGGCATTATGAATACATGGGCGAAGACGTAGAGTTTTACTCTATTTTATCTACCCCTCAAGACGAAATAGCCAACCTTGCTAATAAAAACCCTAATTACTTACTTGAGGTTGATAAACCTTTAGTACTGCCAATTAATCAAAAGGTGCGTTTTTTAATGACCTCTGATGATGTTATTCACTCTTGGTGGGTACCCGATTTTGCCGTTAAAAAAGATGCCAATCCGGGGTTTATCAACGAAACGTGGACCAACATTAACGAAGAAGGTATTTACCGAGGACAGTGTGCAGAGCTGTGCGGTAAAGATCATGGCTTTATGCCCGTGGTGGTTGAAGCTAAATCGCAAGAGGACTTTAACGCATGGCTTGCAGATGCTAAGCAAGCTAAGCAAAAAGCCGCACTTGCTGATGCAGCATTGCTTGATACAACAATTCCTAGAGAAGAGCTAATGACACTAGGTGAGCAAGTGTATATGGCAAGTTGCGCTGCGTGTCATCAACCTACAGGTATGGGTTTACCGGGCGTATTTCCTGCGCTAAAAGGCAGTCCCATTGTTTTGGGTGATATAAAAGATCACATTGATGTAGTGATTCATGGCCGCCCAGGAACTGCAATGCAGGCATTTGCAAAGCAGCTCTCAATTAAACAACTTGCAGCGGTAATTACCTATAAACGTAATGCGTGGGGTAATGAAACGGGTGATGTCATCCAACCTAGTGAAATTCAGGCAGCACTTGATGCGGAGGCGAACTAATGAGTAGCATAGTAGAACAACCTAACGCCAATGACGCTCACCACGGCCATCACCCAGCCAAAGGTTTTAAACGTTGGTTATACACAACAAACCATAAAGATATTGGCAGCATGTACTTAATTTTTTCGCTGACTATGTTTTTAATTGGCGGTGCAATGGCCATGGTTATTCGGGCTGAGTTATTTCAGCCAGGATTACAATTGGTAGACCCACACTTTTTTAACCAAATGACCACAGTACACGGTTTAATTATGGTGTTTGGTGCTGTAATGCCAGCCTTTACAGGGCTTGCTAACTGGATGGTACCGCTTATGATTGGCGCGCCAGATATGGCACTGCCCAGAATGAACAACTGGAGCTTTTGGATTTTACCCTTCGCTTTTTTAATTTTATTGGCCTCGTTATTAATGCCTGGAGGCGGCCCCGCATTTGGCTGGACGTTCTATGCGCCGCTTTCAACAACGTACAGTAACGACAACACCGCAATGTTTGTGTTTGCAGTGCACATTATGGGGATTAGCTCAATTATGGGCGCAATAAACGTTATTGTGACCATTGTTAATTTACGTGCCCCAGGCATGACATGGATGAAGCTACCATTATTCGTTTGGACATGGCTAATAACCGCATTTTTATTAATTGCTGTTATGCCCGTACTGGCCGGAGCGGTCACTATGGTGCTCACCGATAAATACTTTGGAACCAGCTTTTTTGATGCGGCAGGCGGCGGCGATCCGGTGATGTTTCAGCACATATTTTGGTTTTTTGGCCATCCCGAAGTGTACATCATGATTTTACCCGCCTTTGGTATTATTTCGACCATAGTGCCTACATTCTCACGTAAAAAACTATTTGGATATGCCTCAATGGTTTACGCAACCTCCTCTATTGCATTACTGAGCTTTATTGTGTGGGCGCATCATATGTTTACGACCGGTATGCCCGTTGCTGGCGAGTTATTTTTTATGTACGCGACCATGCTGATATCGGTGCCTACAGGGGTAAAAGTATTTAACTGGGTAGCCACTATGTGGCGAGGGTCAATAAGTTTTGAAGTGCCCATGCTATTTAGTATTGCCTTTATTGTGCTGTTTACCTTAGGGGGCTTTTCGGGGCTTATGTTGGCTATAACCCCTGCTGATTTTCAGTATCACGATACTTACTTTGTGGTGGCGCACTTTCATTACGTGTTAGTTACGGGGGCAATATTTTCGATTATGGCGGGGGCTTATTATTGGCTGCCTAAGTGGACGGGCAATATGTACAACATTGCCTTGGCTAAGTGGCATTTTTGGTTATCGCTGGTAAGCGTAAATGTATTGTTTTTTCCTATGCATTTTGTAGGGCTGGCAGGCATGCCGCGCCGTATTCCCGATTACGCCCTGCAGTTTGCTGATTTTAACGCAATCATAAGCATAGGTGGGTTTGCCTTTGGTTTATCGCAGTTACTCTTTGTGGCGGTGGTAATTAAATGTGCCCGAGGGGGCGATAAAGTCCCTGCAAAAGTATGGGATGGTGCTGAAGGTTTAGAGTGGGAAGTGGACTCTCCTGCGCCGTATCATACTTTTTCTACGCCGCCGGAAATTAAATAATGACACATGCACCGCTATTAAAGCGCCTAATTCTTATTTGTATAGGTATGTTTGCTTTTGCATTTGCCTTAGTGCCCTTATATGACGTGTTTTGCGACATAACTGGGCTTAATGGCAAGCCGTCGCTTGAGCAAGCTAAACAAAGTACACAGGTTGCACAAAATCGAGAAATAGGTGTGAGCTTTACAACCCATGCGCAAAGTGGTGCGCCGTTTATTGTTAAATCTAAAGAATACAGTGTTGATGTGAAACCAGGTGCCATGCGAGAGGTAATGTTTAGCGCAAAAAACACCAGTGATATTGATAAAGTAATGCAAGCGGTACCTTCTGTATCGCCCGGAAAGGCAGCCAAGTACTTACATAAAATAGCGTGCTTTTGCTTTGATCAACAACCCCTAAAAGCGGGTGAAGAGCTTGAGTTTAAGCTGCTTTTTTATGTTGATACCGCACTGCCGAGCGATGTAGAAGAGCTAACTTTATCGTACACCGTATTTGATATTAGTGAGCAGCTAGTAGCAAGTAATAACTAGCCTGCATGTCTAGTGTAAAACTAGGAGCAAGTAACATGAATCAAGATTATGAAAACTACTACGTACCTGAGCAAAGTCCTTGGCCCATAGTGGGCGCGGTGGCGTTATTTTTTATTGCAGTGGGTGCGGCTTTAACAGTCATGAACTTAGAAAGTGAAGGGGGCAGCGGTGTGTACTTGCTATATGCAGGCATTGCAGTGCTGCTGTATATGATTTTTAGCTGGTTTAAAAATGTAATTAGCGAGTCTGATCAGGGCTTATATTCAGCGCAAATGGACCGATCATTTAGACAAGGAATGAGCTGGTTTATATTCTCTGAAGTTATGTTTTTTATGGCCTTTTTTGGCGCATTATTTTACGCCCGCATACTGTCGGTGCCTTGGCTTGGCGGCGCTGGGAATAACGCGATGACCAACGAGGTGCTTTGGCCTACCTTTGAGGCCGTATGGCCACTACTAACCACACCAGCAGGTGAAACCACGCAAGCTATGGGGTGGCAAGGCTTACCCCTTATTAATACGCTTATTTTATTAGCGTCTTCGGTTACTTTGCACTTTGCTCACGTAGCCATTGAAAACAATAAACGTAAACCGCTAAAGGTGATGCTAGGGGCAACCATTTTATTGGGTGTGTGCTTTTTAGCATTGCAGGTAGAAGAATATATTTATGCCTACAACGACTTAAACTTAACACTAGATGCAGGCATTTACGGGAATACATTCTTTTTGCTGACAGGTTTTCATGGCATGCATGTGACCCTTGGCGCCATCATTTTGTTTGTTGTATTTGTGCGTATTTTAAAAGGCCACTTTACGAAAGATAAACATTTTGCGTTTCAAGCAGCGGCTTGGTACTGGCATTTTGTTGATGTGGTGTGGCTGTGTTTATTTGTTTTTGTGTATGTGTTGTAACGGCTAATGGTGAGTGATTAGCCTTTATAAAACCAAGTTTTACAGCGGCTATCACCATCACCAAAACCACCACAGAAAACAGCACGCGACGGCCTAAAAAATGCGACATAGGCCGACCGCCAGATTTATCGGTCACCATAATAAATAGCGCTCTAAACAAGTTGAAAAGTATAAATAGTAACAGCAGCACAATAATAATTTTAATAATCACTCGGTTGACCCTTTATGCAGTTAATTTTAAGGCGTAAACAAAAGCTTAGCTCATTTATCGCACTTTGCGTTGTGGTAGCTGTGGTACTGGTATGTGTACGTTTAGGGTATTGGCAATTAGCAAGGGCTGAGCATAAGAAGCAACAGCTAACAGCTATAGCTAACATGCAAACCCAAGGCGTAATGAGCTGGCAGCAATTACAGGCAATGCCTTCAAAGTGGAATAAAACAGGTGTAGTGGTTGAGCTTGTCGGAAAAATAATAAATCAGCAATACTGGCTTTTAGATAACCAAGTTTACCAAGGGCAAGTCGGTTACGATTTATTGGTTTTATTTAAGCCAAGCCAAGCAAGTGACGCTTTACTCGTTAATTTAGGGTGGGTAAAAGCGCCTATTTCACGCAGCGAATTACCTAACATCCAACTTCCTAAACGTAATATTACGTTTAAAGCGCAGATAAAAGAGCGAAATTTAACGAGCTTTAACTTACAAACCAATTCGACAAAACAAGACCTTCAAAAACGAATTCAATCAATAGATTTACAAAAGCTAAGTGAGCAGAGTAATCAATCGTTATTTAATTTTATGGCTTATCGTCAAGGTGCAGGAGATGCGCTAGCTATACCGCATTATAAAGCGGTGGTGATGAGTCCGCAAAAGCACCAAGCGTATGCAGTGCAATGGTTTTTAATAGCCTTAGCCTGTGTAGTGGTGGCCATTTTTGCCAGTAAAAAGAGGACTAACAATGAAAAATAACCCCTTAGTTTTGTTTGTTGTATGTTGCGCTGTACCGCTAATACTTGCATACGGTGCGCTAAAGCTAGACTGGTTGCCAAGCGCTATTACCAATAATGGCGAGTTTTTACAGCACGACGTAAAGCTTGAAAACTGGCAGCAACATAACCCTAAGCAATGGACAATTGCGCTTAATTACTCCAATAAATGTAACGCTTCGTGCAATGAGCAGCTCAATGCGCTTAATAACTTATATATCGCCTTAGGAAAAAATCAGGGCAAGGTTGATATGGCTGTAATGGGAGCGCCTAAAGTTAAAAATATTCCTTGGAAAACCTTTAACGCGCAACAAAATTTGCAGCCCGCTAGCCTGTATTTAATCGATCATATGGGTTTAGTGGTGCTTGAATATCCGTTTAAAGAGCAGCCACAAGAAAACCGTTTAGTGCAAAAAGGTTTATTAAAAGATTTAAAAAAACTACTTAACTATTCTCGTTCAAGCTAATTAATAGCGCATTGTTAATGGGAGATTCCTATGTATAAAAATTATAAAAACTGGGTACTTGCAACGGGGTTACTTGCGCTGTTGGTGGTAGGGCTAGGTGCTTATACACGTTTAAGTGACGCAGGTCTTGGTTGCCCAGATTGGCCCGGTTGCTATGGCTTTTTAACTGTACCAAAGCATGAAGCCGATATCGCACTAGCTACCCAAAGTTATCCAGATATGATGTTTGAAACCGCCAAAGCGTGGAAAGAAATGATCCACCGTTACTTTGCAGGCGCGCTGGGGCTGCTTATTTTAGCGCTATTTGTATTGGCTTTTGTAAAGCGCCATTACTCAAACACGCCGGTTAAATTACCGCTAGCCTTATTATTGTTAGTTATATTTCAGGCTGCGCTGGGTATGTGGACCGTTACTATGAACTTACAACCGCTCATTGTAATGGGGCATTTGCTGGGGGGATTTAGTATTTTATCGCTAATCACTCTTTTATACCTGCGTTTAACCAGTAAACCCATAGAGGGCGGAGATAGTAGCGCTAAAGGCTATTTTTCATTGAGCTTAGTTGCATTGGCTGTGTTGGTTATTCAAATTGCATTAGGAGGATGGCTTGCAGCAAATTATGCAGCGCCACACTGTAATGGCTTACCGCTGTGTAGTTATGCGCAGCCATTTTCACTCAGTAGTGTGTTTCAGCTGCCGCTTGAGCACAGTAATTATGAGTACGGAGTGCTATCGCAACAGGCGCGTATGTCTATTCATCTACTACACAGAATTTGGGCGCTAGTTACATGTATTGTGTTGGCGCTAATTATGTGGCGTATATACAGTCAGGCGCAATCTGCAAAAATAAAACACTGTACTGTCAGCGTGCTTGTTGCGCTACTTTGCCAAATTAGTTTAGGGCTTGCGGTGGTGCATTGGCACTTTCCGCTTGGGGTAGCGCTGGCGCACAATTTAATGGCAGCTATCTTGTTATTGACTATGGTTAGGTTGTGTTACTACCTAAAAGCACGCACTTAAAGGGGAATAATTATGGCACTCACACTCGATAAAAAAGAACTACAGGTTATTAGCGCACACCCTTTTATTCAACGTGCTTATAATTTACTGCAAGATTACTTAGCTATTAGCAAGTTTAAAGTAGTGGCTATGTTGGTACTTACTGCTTGGGTTGGCTTGGCACTGGCGCCTGATGTAGGGCGAGGCATTGCAGTACAATTTATTAGTTTATTAGGCATTGGTTTGCTCTCTGGCGCTGCGGCGGTAATAAATCATGTTGTTGATAGCGAAATAGATACAAAAATGGCGCGTACACGCCACCGCCCTGTAGCCAAAGGCCGGCTTAGTAAAACCCATGCGCTAAGCTTTGCAGGCGTGATAGGGGTTGCTGGTTTTATAATGCTAATGCTTTGGGCAAACACTCTAACAGCCGTACTTACTTTGTTTGCATTAGTTGGGTATGCTTTTATTTATACCTCTTTTTTAAAGCGTGCCACACCGCAAAACATTGTAATTGGTGGCTTAGCTGGGGCAATGCCGCCTTTATTGGGCTGGGTTTCTGAAACCAATCAAATGGCAGCCGCGCCATGGTTACTCGTAATGATTATATTTACGTGGACCCCACCGCATTTTTGGGCACTGGCAATAGCACGCAAAAGCGATTACGAACGCGCTAAAATTCCTATGTTGCCAGTAACTCACGGTATCGATTTTTGCAAAACCTGTGTTGTGGCTTACACCATATTACTGGCGCTTGTATGTGTATTACCTTATTTAATTGGTATGTCGGGCGGTATTTATTTAGTAGGCGCATGTGTGCTCAATGCACTCTTTTTGTATAAAGCGGTTAAGCTTAAATTAGCCCCTAGCGATGATACCGCAATGGACTTATTTCGCTTTTCAATTGTGCATTTAATGGTACTCTTCGTGATCTTATTTATAGATAAATGGCTCCCTTTATGAAGCAGTTACGGATTAGCTTAGTTGTAATTTTTTCGTTTTTATTAGTCGCTTGCTCAGAGCAAAATAGTGCACCCGATGTGCAAGCCTTAGTGTATGAGCAAGCAAAGCCTCTTTCTGATTTTACTCTTAACGACCAAAACGGTGAGTTAGTCACCAAAGCGCAATTTTTGGGGCAGTGGAACTTAGTGTTTTTAGGCTATACCAGTTGTCCAGATATTTGCCCATTAACGCTTGCTAAACTAAACAGCGTGTATAAAAAGTTACATAACGAATACCCACTGCAAATTTGGTTTATGTCGGTAGACCCTCAACGCGATACGCCGGTAAAGCGCAAAGCGTATATTGATTATTTTAACCCTGACTTTTTAGCTGTTTCGGGTGAGCACAAAAACCTATTCCCGGTGGTTAGAGAGCTTGGTCTAATTTATGCCATTAGTGACTCGCAAGAATCAGAATATGCGGTCGATCATAGTGCTTCGGTGGCTTTAGTTGATGCAAATGGAGCGGTAAGAGCCATATTTAAGCCTGAATTCCAACAAGGAAATGTGCCCCTTATTAATACCACTCAACTTATTAGCGAATTTAAACACATAGCGGATTACTATAAAAACTAGTTTTAAACTTTTCACGCATTTTAAAAGGAGCTTAGGCTCCTTTTTTGCTTTTTAGCGCCACTTTTAAAAGTTTTATTAATTTTTTTGAGCCTTTTATGGCAATTTTAATAACTAAGGCTAAGCTTTTGTTATGAATTGAATTGACAGGGAAAGTCCTGAAAAAATGCTAAAACTTCCAAGCGAACTTGCGATTATGCAAGTAGAGACTCTTCACCAAGATTTATTACAAGAACTCAATAGCAACAACGATATTTGTTTAGATGTCAGTGAGGTTGTTTCAGCCGATACCGCGTCAATTCAACTTTTGTGTGCCTTACAAAAACACCTACTTACCATACACCATAAAATTGTATGGGTAGGCAGCAGTGATGCACTTCAAAACGCCATTAATCAACTTGGCTTAAGTCAATATTTAACACTTGAAAGTAAAGGTTAGAGGTTTATATGAAGAAAATTTTAGCGGTTGATGATTCTGCGTCAATGCGTCAAATGGTGAGCTTTACGCTTAAAACCGCAGGGTTTGATGTTACCGAAGCAAAAGATGGCAGCGAAGCTCTCGCGATTGCCAAGCAGCAAAGTTTTGATGCGGTAATTTCAGATGTAAATATGCCCATTATGGATGGCATTACGCTTATCAGAGAGCTCAGAGGTCTTCCTGATTACAAGTTTACGCCGCTACTTATGCTAACCACAGAGTCAGGATTAGATAAAAAAGTAGAAGGTAAAGCAGCTGGCGCAACAGGCTGGATTGTAAAGCCTTTCAACCCGGATCAGTTACTAGCGGTACTTAAAAAAGTAATTCGTTAACTGAGGAGTGCGGCGTGAGTATAGATTTAAGTCAATTTTTTGAAGTGTTCTTTGAAGAAAGTTTTGAAGGCCTAGATACAATGGAGGCCGAGCTATTAAATTTAGAGCCCGGCGAAGAAGACTTAGAAACAATAAATACTATTTTTAGAGCTGCGCACTCAATTAAAGGGGGCAGTGGCACCTTTGGCTTTAACTCTGTTGCTGAGTTTACCCATGTGCTAGAAACCCTACTGGATCAAATACGACAAGGTGAGCGCGAACTCACCACCGAGCACGTTAATTTATTGCTTAAAGCTGTTGATTGCTTGCGTGGGTTGCTCGGTGAGCTGCAAGCAGAGCAAGAGCCTGATTTATCACACGCTACAACCTTAAAAAAACAGTTTGAAATTGTACTCGAAATGCAAGCCGATTCAGCCNCGGCTGCTGCTGAGGTAAATACCTTTCAAATTGATTTTAAACCGCATCATCACCTTTTTAAAACAGGCAACGAGCCTTTATTTATGATCAGCGAATTAGCTGAACTCGGCGAGCTTGAAACACAGGCCTTTTTAGACGATATCCCAGATATTAAAGATTTAAGCAGTGACGAGTGCTACTTACACTGGCGCTTTTTTTTAAATACCAGCGAAAAAGAAGCCG
>NZ_AUTO01000219.1:0-10802 GCF_000498055.1 Pseudoalteromonas sp. TB51 | reverse complement strand
CTTGGTAACCATAGCGTTTTGGACCCACCTGACCCCATGCCGAACTCAGTAGTGAAACGAAACAGCGCCGATGATAGTGTAGCATTTGCTATGTGAAAGTAGGACATTGCCAGGCTCCAAATACAAGAAAGCCCGACTCGAAAGAGCCGGGCTTTTTTACGTCCGCAGAAAAGTAAAAATACATTCCAGATATTATTCGCACAGTCTCCACCACCTCCGTAGCGTGGGTTGAGTATCACGAAACCCGCGGATAAGGCTCACCACACATCTTTGTATGGTAAATATAGTGTTTTTATATATGCGTACCTTAGTCCGCACGACATTTGACAGCGTAGTACACCGACTCCTAATAGCAGATCGCTGCTTAAGAAATGAAGCATTTTTTCTACGTCTCTAGAAAAGTGAAATACCTGCCTTTATATAGTTCCGCCACTCCTTTGTAGCGTGGATTGAGGATCACGAAACTCGCGATTAAAGCACGCAATATAACTTAAAGTAATGAATTAATTTTAAACAGTTCATAGGGCTTAGCTTATTATCAAGCGTAGCACTTTAAGTTTGGTATAAAGCGGTTTGACTATCTATATAGCTTTTGCTTTGATTTACGCTGCATAAGCAGCTCGTAATTTAGGTCGTAGCTAGCTATACAAGCAGGTTTAGGTTGTGAAAGCTCGTTTGATATATTAAATAAGCTTTGTCATTAGCTTATAGTGTACTTAAATCGTTTCGTTTTAATGAGCCACCTAAAAAGGCCCAGGGCAAATAACAAAGCGGTGGCTACACCTGATAAAACCCATAGAATTCGTAATGGCTGATCGCCAATGCTGCCATTATGAAGTGGATGCAACCAGTTTTTAAATTTACTGGCAATGCTCATCTTATCTATATTAAAAACACTTATGAGCTCTCCTGTGCTTGCATTTACTTGCACATAACTGTGAGGAAAGCGATAAGAGGGATCGCTTTTGGTTTTGAACCTAAACCGATATACCGCATTGTGATTTGACGGGGTTTCTACCCATGCTAGCCGTGTATTTGGCATGGCCTCTTGTGCTGTACTAAGTGCTGCTGATAAAGAAATACTGCGCTGGGGTTTTATTATTGCGCTGTTAGGTTTATCTATATTTCCAAGCAGGAATGTTATTAAAGGATCGGTTTGCTTTGGTATTGCCAGCATTATACCGGTTGCTGTTAATAGGATTAAAGGCAGAGCAAAAATTAAACCAAGCAACTTGTGCCAGTCATATAACGAGCCCAGTACAGAGCTGCGCGCTTTAAACTTTAATGACTTAGCCCATTGCCCTTTTTTAGGCCACCAAGCGCATAGGCCTGATATGAGGAGTATAAGGCTACTTATTCCTATATAACCTATAACGATTGTACCAGCGCTACCTGCAAGTAACGATAAGTGTACGTTATAAACCCAGGTAACAAAGTAGTTACCCCATACATCCTCACGTAATATAAGCCTGCCATCAGGGCTTAGCCAAACCATAAGTGGTTCAAAAGCGTGATCCACAGTTTCGTTTTGATTGTAATATCTTGCGGGAATATAATGTTTATTTTTAGTGCTTTCTAAACGCCACGAGCCTCGTTTATCTGGGTAGTGAGTTTTTAACGTTTGATATGCGGTATCCCAACTTATAGGCTTCACTGTTTCTGTACTTAATTTACTTATATTTTCATCTAGTTCGGGGTAATAAACGAGTATAGAACCTGTTAGAGCGATGAGTGCGAGTACACCCCCGATAGATAAGCCTAGGTATAAATGTACACGTCTTGCAATTTTTCGCCATGAACCATTAAAACGCATAAAAGAGTGACCATTAAAAGGGATGGCGTATTGTATCTTTGTTTAATAGAAAAGAACTGCGACAAAATGTCGCAGCAATAAAATAATTAGCTTAGCAAACAAAAACGTCAGCTTTATAGGCTGGCGTTTAAATCAGGCTTGGTAATTAATTATGCTTTTGGGCCTGCATTTTTAATATCATCTGATACATCGTATTTAGCGAAGTTTTCAGTGAAGTCAGCGGCAAGTTTTGCTGCATATTCATTATATTTAGCTTTATCTTCCCATGTATTAATTGGGTTAAGTAGCTTGCTATCCACACCAGGGACTTCCACTGGTACGTCTAGATTTAATACATCGATATGCTGAGTCTCTACATTGGCTAATTTACCAGATACGATTGCATCTATTACAGCGCGGGTAGTTGGAATATCAAAACGCTCACCGGTACCGTATGGGCCGCCTGTCCACCCTGTATTAACAAGGTAAACCTTTGCCCCAAATTCGCGTACACGCTTCATAAGCAGCTCAGCGTAAACACCTGCAGGGCGAGGGAAGAAAGGGGCGCCAAAACACGTTGAGAATGTAGATTCTATATCGCTAGTTGAGCCAATCTCTGTAGAGCCTACTTTAGCCGTGTAACCACTTAAAAAGTGAAAAGCTGCGGCTTCTTCGCTAAGTACAGAAACCGGCGGTAAAACACCGCTCACATCACAGGTTAAAAATACAACAGCTTTTGGCTCGCCAGCACGGTTTTCAACTTTGCGCTTTTCTACGTGCTCTAGCGGGTAAGCAGCACGGCTATTTTGCGTTAAGCTTGTATCGTTAAAGTCAGGTGTGCGTGTTTCATCAAGTACAACGTTTTCTAAAATTGTACCAAAGCGAATAGCATTCCAAATTACTGGCTCATTTTTTTGTGAGAGGTCGATACATTTTGCGTAACAGCCACCTTCGATATTAAATACGCTTCCTGGTGCCCAACCGTGTTCGTCGTCACCAATTAAAAAGCGTGTTGGGTCGGCCGATAAAGTTGTTTTACCAGTACCCGATAAACCAAAGAATAGTGCTGTATCACCAGCTTCTCCTACATTAGCAGAGCAGTGCATTGGTAATACACCTTTTGCTGGAAGAAGAAAGTTTTGAACGGAGAACATCGATTTTTTCATTTCACCGGCATAACGCATACCAGCAAGTAACACTTTGCGTTGAGCAAAGTTAATAATAACAGTTCCGTCGCTGTTGGTGCCATCACGCTGTGGGTCACAAACAAACGAAGGTACATTCATTACCTGCCATTGGGGTAAATCAGATGCATTATAGTTTTTAGGCTCAATAAACATGTTTTTAGCAAAAATATGGTGCCACGCTGTTTCTGTAGTAACAACTACAGGTAGATAGTGCTCAGGGTCTGCGCCAACTTCTAGGTGAGAGGTGAAGTGGTCATTACTTTGCACATGTGCTTCTACGCGAGCCCATAAAGCGTCAAATTTGTCAGCATCGAATGGGCGGTTTACATTGCCCCATTGGATATCATCTTGCGTTGTTGCTTCTTTTACAATGAAGCGATCTTTAGGAGAGCGACCAGTGCGCTTGCCTGTAATTGCAACAAAGGCTCCATTTGCGGCTAGTGTCCCTTCGCCACGACGAATCGCATGCTCGACAAGTTCAGCTGCGGTTAAATCGACAAAACGTGTTGCGCTTGTAGTCATGTTTATACCTAACTATGTGTGAGAGTTTGAACGGGATAGCTCTGGGTTCTTAGTTCCCTTAAGCTGAAATTATAGTAACAGAAGGATTTGAGATATTCGAGCCTGTAAAGGCCCTAAAAACACATATATTTGCTAAAAAACATGAATAATTTCAATGATACCGGTGTCAGTAAATTAACAAAATTCATGACACCGGTATCATCATTTTATAATATAAAACCGCATATTTTGCGGCTTTATATTTGATTATGAGGTGGGAGGTTAATTAAAAATGTTTTTAATATCTTGCTCGTCAAAAACATATTCTTTTAGGCAATAATGGCAGCTAATGTTAACAGCGCCATTTTCAGCAACATCATCAAGTAATGCTTGTTGGCCTACATTAACTAAAGCAGTAATGGTTTTCTCTCTACTACAGCCACATTTAAATGTAATCGCTTGCGGGTCAAATACGCGCGGGTTATCTTCGTGATATAAGCGCGTTAATACGGTATTGGCATCAAGCTCTAATAGCTCTTCGCGTTTAATTGTATCGCTTAAGGCTTCTAAGTGAGTGAAGTCATTAATTGATTTTTGCTTATCAACAGGCAGTACTTGTAAAAACAACCCACAGGCTTTTGCTTTCCCTTCTGTTGTGTCGGTTGCAAACCAAAGGCGTGTTTTTAGCTGTTCTGATTGCTCAAAGTAGCTTTCAATACATTTACTTAATGTATCGTGCTCAAGAGGCACTATGCCTTGATAACGTTCGCCTTTGGTTGGAGTAATGGTAATAACCATATAACCTTTACCTACAAGCTCTTTTACCGTTGTGCCGCTAACCTCGCTTTGCATGCGCGCAATACCACGCATATTTTGTTTATCGTCGCCGTTAATAACAGCGTATTTAACAGGGCCATCGCCTTGTAGCTGAACGGCTATTTCACCCTCAAACTTTAAAGTGGCAGTTAATAAACACGTTGCAACGAGTAATTCACCTAATAATGCTTTAACTGGCTCAGGGTAATTGTGATTAGCTATCATCTCGTTGTAGGCGTGCTCAATTTGAACGAGTTCGCCACGAACATCGAGTTTGTCGAATAAATAACGGTGCAGTAAATCTTGTTGCATGAGCGGCTATACCTAACTTGATTTCATTTTTAAAAGTTCGCGTCTTTGCTTTTTATCGGGCTTTTTATCCGGATGTGGAGCAAAGAAGCTGTTATTTTTGCGTGCGATGGCGTTTTCTTCGCGTTTTGCAATACTTGCATCAGTTTCTTGATACAAGGTCTGTGCAATGGGGGCGCTTTGGCGTTTTTCAAGCACTTTAAGTACCTTGATAAGCTTTTCATCAACGCCTTGGGCAAGTTTTATGGTTGCGCCAACCTCCACAATTTTACTCGCTTTAGTACGTTGCCCATTATAATGTACTTTGCCGCCTTGCACCATTTCGCGTGCAAGCGCACGGGTTTTATAAAAGCGCGCAGCCCATAACCATTTATCTAATCGAACTTTTGGCTCACTGTTGTGGTCTGAGTCGGCATTAGTATTATTTTTTTTACTCATTAGGCTTCTTCAATCGACTATTTATATATCGTAAAATTTATCATGAAATCATCGTAGGATGAAGGTATTACGGCGCGTGCTGGTTTTTTAGTCAACATTACATTGTTATATTAATCTGTTTACAAAGTTTAATATTAGTGTGCTTGTTGAATGAAAAATGAAAGGGTACTATGGGTACGCGCTTATGCAGTAAATTAAAATAAGAACATTATTATGGAACAGCAAATTCAACAGCTTAAACAATTTTTAACACGGCTACCCCATGCTAAATTAAGCGCAGTAGTTACGCTGTTAGTCGTTGTTTATCTTGCTTATTTACTCTCAAAATTAGTTTGGCTGGTATGGCCACAACCGGTCTCTACACCGCTTACTCCATCTCACTATTCAGCCGGATCGAAGGCTTCTAGTACTACCTCAGTACAAAATATTATAGAGCAATTTTTATTTGGTAAAAAAACTGTAACAAATAAAACCAATACTGCGCAGCAAAACGAAGTAATTAATAATGCACCAGAAACACGCTTAAGTATTAATCTAACTGGTATTGTTGCTGTAAGTAACGACGACAAGGCAGGTATTGCTATTATTGAGTCACAGGGACGACAAGTTAGTTACTTAGTTGAAGAGGTTGTACAAGGCACCCGTGCAGAGGTTGCGCAAATACTTCCCGATCGCGTTATTTTAAGTGTAAACGGCCGATTTGAAACGCTAATGCTAGATGGTCTCGACTTTAGTAAAAAAGTATCTATGCCTGTGCTTGCCGCTCGCGAAGCACAAGACATGGGGCCGCAAAAAATAGAACAAAGCGAGTTGCAAATTAACGCAACCGCTGACCCAGATGTAAAAGTAGCAATAATAGAAACACGAGAAGAGCTACTAAGTGAACCTGGTAAGTTATTTGATTATATTCGTGTTTCACAAGCAATGAGCGATGGCGAGTTAATCGGCTATCGCTTAAGCCCAGGTAAAGAGCCTGCTCTGTTTAAACAAATGGGCCTACAAAATAATGATTTAGCCGTGGCTATTAACGGTTACCAATTAACAGATTTACAACAGGCAATGGCAGCTATTAATGAGCTGCGTAATACCAGCGATGCCACAATTACGATAGAACGTGACGGTGAGCAAATCGATGTGCAATTTAGCCTGCAATAACTTAGCTTTGGAGTTTTAACATAATGGTTCAGGTGCTACACCTCAAAAAAATTAAAAAAGGGTTAGCTAAGTACGCAGCGCTTTTTTTAGCAGCCAGTATTTCGTTGTCGGTTTCAGCTGTTGAATATGCTGCAAACTTTAAAGGCACAGATATCAACGAGTTTATAAACATTGTTGGTAAAAACCTTAATAAAACAGTGATCATTGACCCAAATGTGCGCGGTAAAGTAAACGTACGTAGTTATGAGTTAATGGATGAAGCGCTGTACTACCAATTTTTCTTAAATGTACTCGAAGTATATGGCTACTCAGCAGTAGAAATGGACAACGGTATTATCAAGATTGAAAAAAGCTCTGACGCTAAAAAATCAAATGTACCGCTAATTACAGAAAACAGCGCTGCATCGGGCGATATGATGATCACCCGTGTGGTACGCGTTAAAAATGTAAGTGTTCAAGAGCTTGGCCCATTAGTACGTCAATTTAGCGACCAAAAAGACGGTGGCCATGTAGCAAACTTTAATGCTGCCAATGTCATGATGCTTACTGGTCATGCAGCGTCGGTTAATCGCTTAGTAGAAATTATTCGCTCGGTGGATCAAGCCGGTGATAAGCGTGTAGATATTGTTAAGCTTAAATATGCAACAGCAGATGATGTAGTATCGGTTGTTGAAAATATTTACAAAGACAGCGGTAAAGGCAGCGTTCCAGAGTTTTTAATCCCTAAGGTGGTTGCCGATGGCCGTACTAACAGCGTAATAGTAAGCGGTGAAGGGCAAGCCCGTACCCGTGCTATAGAACTAATTAAGCGCCTAGATGGCGAACTTGAAAGCCAAGGTAATACCAAAGTATTTTACTTAAACTACGCCAAAGCAGAGGATTTAGTAAAAGTACTGCAAGGCGTAAGTAAAACGCTTGCAGAAGATGGCCAAGGCACAAGTAAAACTCGCACAAACAATAAAAACGATGCCAGTATTGAAGCCCACCCTGACTCAAACTCATTAGTTATTACGGCACAGCCCGATACCATGCGCTCATTAGAGACCGTGATTGATAGGCTCGATATTCGCCGTGCGCAAGTACTTGTAGAAGCGATTATTGTTGAAGTAATGGAATCGGATGGCGTTAACTTAGGTACGCAATGGATTTCAGAAGATGGCGGTATGTTGCAGTTTAATAATGGCTCAACTGTGCCTGTAGGCTCATTAGCGGTTGCAGGTATTCAAGCGCAAGACACCACAACCACACAAACAATAATAGGCACAGAATCAGGTAACGTAACCAGCTACGATGAAACAACTGAGGGTGATTATTCGGCACTTGCCTCGCTACTAAGTGGTGTTAATGGCTTAGCGTTTGGTTTAGTTAAAAACGACTGGGGTGCAATTATTCAGGCCGTTTCAACTGACACTAACTCAAACATACTGGCTACACCTTCTATTACCACCATGGATAACGAAGAAGCGTCGATGATAGTGGGTCAAGAAGTGCCCATTATTACTGGTTCGCAAACAGGCAGTAATAACGATAATCCATTTCAAACCATTGAACGCCAAGAAGTGGGTGTAAAACTAAAAGTAACCCCACAAATTAACGATGGCTCAGCAGTACAATTATTAATTGAACAAGAAGTATCGAGTGTAAGTGGTGCAACCGCTGTTGATATTTCTGTTAATAAGCGCGCCATTACCACAACCGTTATGGCTGATGATGGCGGTATGGTTGTGTTAGGCGGCCTAATTGATGAAGACGTACAAGAAAGTGTATCTAAGGTACCAATTTTAGGTGATATTCCAATTTTAGGTCACTTATTTAAGTCAACCAATACGACCAAACGTAAGCGTAATCTTATTGTATTTATTCGCCCAACTATTATTCGCGATGGCGTTAATATGAATAAGTTAAGCTTTAATAAGTATAACTTTATCCGTGGCGAGCAAATGAAAGAGAAAGAAGATGGCATAGAGCTTATGCCAAATTCAGATGTTCCTTTACTCCCATCTTGGGATGATGAGCTTATTCTGCCACCAACTTATGAAGAGCACTTAAAGGCATTGAGCTCTAAAGAACGTGCAGAGCGTGAAGATGACTAGCGCAATAGAACAAATAAACGAAGACGTGGTTCATCGTAGTGATGAAACACGCTCTGAGGAGTTACTTACAAGTAACGATTTAGTTGAGTTGCCTCCAAAGCGTTTACCTTTTTCGTATGCGCGCAGAGCGGGTGTACTGCTTAGTAAAAACAATGAACAGCAAGTTGTGTATTACCGCGGCGAGCTAGATGTTGAAGTATTGCTAGAAGTGCGTCGCATTGCAGGTAAAGGCTTTACCCTAGAGCAGTTAGCAGACGATAAATTTGAGTTACTATTAGAGGCTGCGTATCAGCGCGACAGCTCTGAAACACAACAAATGATGGAAGATATTGGTAATGAGGTCGATTTATTCTCCCTTGCCGATGAACTCCCACAAACCGAAGATTTATTAGCCGGCGATGATGATGCGCCTATCATCAAACTAATCAACGCCATGTTAAGCGAAGCAATTAAAGAAGGTGCATCCGATATACATATCGAAACCTTTGAGCAAGAGCTTGTGATTCGCTTTAGGGTTGATGGCGTATTAAAAGAAGTGCTTAAACCTAATCGTAAGCTTGCTTCGTTATTAGTTTCGCGTATTAAGGTAATGGCGAAACTAGATATAGCAGAAAAACGTATTCCGCAAGATGGTCGTATCAGCCTGCGTATTGCAGGGCGTGCAGTAGATGTACGTGTATCTACCATGCCATCTAGCTTTGGTGAGCGTGTAGTACTGCGTTTACTTGATAAAAACAATGCCCGCTTAAACCTTGAAGATTTAGGCATGACGCCGCAAAACCGAGAGTTGTTTGCTGATTTAATTAGTAAACCACACGGTATTATTTTGGTTACTGGCCCAACGGGTTCTGGTAAAAGTACCACCTTGTACGCCGGTATGAGCCAAATAAATTCTCGCGATCGTAATATTTTAACGGTAGAAGACCCAATAGAGTACGAAATTCCGGGGATTGGCCAAACGCAAGTAAATACCAAAGTAGATATGACCTTTGCCCGCGGGCTTCGTGCAATATTACGTCAAGATCCCGATGTAGTAATGGTCGGTGAAATACGTGACCTTGAAACCGCGCAAATTGGCGTGCAAGCATCGCTTACAGGTCATTTAGTTATGTCTACGCTACATACCAATACCGCCTCGGGCGCAATTACCCGTATGGAAGACATGGGTGTAGAGCCATTCTTACTGTCATCGTCATTGTTAGGCGTGCTGTCGCAGCGCTTAGTACGTACTTTGTGTAATAGCTGTAAAGAAGATCACACTGCTGATGAGCGTGAGTGTGAGCTGCTAGGTGTACCGTTTGATAGCGCACCTACAATTTACCGCGCAGTAGGCTGTGAAGAGTGTAACTTTAATGGTTACCGCGGCCGTACTGGTATTCATGAATTACTCGTGGTTGATGAAGAAATACGCGAAATGATCCACAGCGGTAAAGGCGAGCAAAGTGTTGAAAAATACATTCGCCAAAAAAGCCCAAGCATACGCCAAGATGGCTGTAGCCGCGTATTGGCAGGCAAAACAACCCTTGAAGAAATTCTACGCGTTACCCGTGAGGAAGCCTAACCATGGCGGCGTTTGAATACCGTGCCCTTGATGGCCGAGGGAAAGAACAAAAAGGCATTTTAGAAGCCGATACAGCTAAGCAAATTCGCCAAGCGCTGCGCGAAAAAAAACTTACGCCGCTTGAAGTTGTCCCTGCAGCAGAAGGGGAAAAACAAGTTAGTGGCGCAAAAACGCCGTTATTAAGTCGTTTTTTTAAACCCAGCGTATCTACCTCCGATTTAGCCCTTATTACGCGCCAGCTTGCGACGCTCATTCAATCGGCATTGCCAGTTGAAGGGGCTGTCATGGCGGTGGCAGAGCAATGTGAAAAGCCTCGCCTAAAACGTATGCTTATGTCGGTACGTTCAAAGGTAGTAGAGGGTTATACACTTGCCGATGGCATGAGTGAATTTCCACATGTATTTGACGATTTATACCGAGCAATGGTAGCCGCAGGTGAAAAATCAGGGCACCTTGACCAAGTATTAAATCGCCTTGCCGATTACACCGAACAGCGCCAACACATGCGCAGCCAAATTGCTCAAGCCATGGTATATCCTACCATTTTGGTTATTTTTGCTATTGGTATTGTTTCGGTTTTACTCGGTACTGTTGTGCCTAAAATTTTAAAAACCTTCGAAAAAACTAAGCAAGTTCTGCCTTGGACGACCGAATGGGTTATGGCAGGCAGCCATTTTGTACAAAATTATTGGTTTATAAGTTTGTTAGTCATTACTGCGCTGGCAGTAGGTATTAAACATGCACTTAAACAACCTAAAATTCGCTTTTGGTGGGACGACCGCGTACTGCACATGCCTGGTTTTGGTAAAGTAGCGCGGGGTATTAATACCGCGCGTTTTGCACGTACACTCAGTATTTTATCGTCAAGCTCAGTACCGCTACTTGAAGGTATGCGCATATCGGGTGGCGTATTAGCGAATAAAAAAATGAAAAAATCGGTGGCAGATGCT